>CAMFLL010000067.1 GCA_945957405.1 uncultured Mycolicibacterium sp.
CCCGCCCCCCCCCCCCCCCCCCTCTCCCCGCCAGCCCCAGCCCCACCCCCCGGAGGCTGCCCACCGGACTGCCTACCAACCCCCACCGCCCCAGCCCCAACACCCGGAAGCTGCCCACCGGACTGCCTACCGACCCCCATCGCCAAGCCGGCCGGTTGGCCGCTGACGCAGGCACACCCTCCGTTGTATTCGTGAGAGCGTGCATTCGCGGACTCGTTCACACCCTCGGGGCAGGGAACGTATGTCGATTGGCTGACTCCGCCACCAATGGTTACCGTCCACTCACGCCCACGAGCGCGGCACGCGAGCCTCGCGCCGCCCAGGCACCCGGGCCGGTGACCGCCAGCAGCAGAAAGGCGAAGCAGAACAACACCGCACCCTCACCGCCGTTCATGATGGGCCAGAAGCCGTCCGGGAAGTGCCGCCAGAAATAGGCGACCGCCATGGTGCCGGCCGCGAGAACGGCGGCCGGAACCGTGAAAAGCCCCACGGCAACCAGTAATCCGGTGACAACCTCGATGATGCCTGCGTAGAAGGCCGGCCAGCTACCCGGTTCGACTGCGGGTGAGTCCGGCCAGCCCAGCAGCTTGGACGTGCCGTGCTGCGCGAACAGCAGTCCGATCACGACACGGAAGGCAGCGAGCATTGCCGGGGCGAAACGAGCCAGTGGAGAACCGCCGTTGTTCGTCATGCCCCCAACGTACGGGACCACGGTCCGGTACGCCGATGGGCCGGAATGCAATTCGCCAGGTAGAAGTCAATAAACACCGAAACAGACTGAGCAGCAATTCAATTGACCGATGCGTAATCGGCGTCACAGCCACCGCGGGTTCACCCCTTCGTGTGTGCGATCTGGATCAAATTGCCGCAGGTGTCGTCGAGTACCGCGGTGGTCACGGTGCCCATATCCGTGGGGTCCTGGGTGAACTGCACCCCGAGGCCCCGCAGTCTGTCGTACTCGGCCTGCACGTCGTCGACGGCGAAGGACGTGTAGGGAATTCCGTCATCGATCAGTGCCTCTTTGAACGGTTTCGCAGCAGGATGCTCGTCGGGTTCGAGGACCAGTTCAGTGCCGTCAGGATCCTGCGGCGAAACCACGGTGATCCAGCGGAACTGCCCCATCGGGATGTCGTGCTTCAGCTCGAAACCGAGCACCTTGGTGTAAAACGCCAGCGCCTTATCCTGATCGTCAACGAGCACGCTGGCCAGATTGATTCTCATGGTCGACCTCTCCGCTGCCCGCCGCGTTGCCGCGTCCGGGAATCGTTGTGAGCCAACGCCGAACGATCGGTTCGAGCGGCGCGGTGTTGATGTGATGAAACTTGTACCGGCCTTGACGGCGCGTCTCGACCAAGCCCGCGGCTTCGAGCACGTCGAGGTGCTGCGACACCGCTTGCCGCGACAAGCACAGCTGATGCCTGGTGGCCAGCCGGGCGCAGATCTCGAACAGGGTCTGCCCGTTGCGTTCGGTCAACTCGTCGAGAATGGTGCGGCGCGTGGGGTCCGCCAAGGCCTTGAAGACGTCGCCCACAGCTGTGACGTTAGGCAAGTGGTCACTTGCCTGTCAAGGGCGTTGCGTCCTGGGCCGGACCGGGTCCACTGTTGAGGTGTGAACCCGGCACGGCTGATCTGGTATCCGACTCTGACGGCCGTTCTGTTGACTGGTTGCGCCGGGGGCGCCACCCCCGTGCATCAACCCGACGTCACCACGTCCACCCCTGTCGCCAAACCTGCGCCGACCATGGGCACTCCGGTCCACGACGGTGCGTTCCAGTTCGTGGTCAGCGGAGTACGGACCGGACCGTCGGTGTCGTCGGCTCAGGCGATATCCAAGGCGACCGGCCGATACGCAGTCATCGGGATGTCCCTGACCAACACGGGCGATCGCCCCGAACCGTACGAACCCCTCGACCAGACGCTCATCGTCGAGGGCAAGCGCTACAGCTATGCGCCCGAACCGACAGCACTGCTGAACAGCGCGATGACGTCGCCCATCGAGCCCGGCAGTCGCGTCAACGCGGCGATTGCCTACGACATCCCCCTCGGAACCCGACCCGACGGTATCGAACTGCACGGCGCCGCCGGAACACCCGGCGTTTACGTCGACCTCAACGCCGGTTGACCGGCCAAGATGTGCGTTCGCTATGAGTTCTGCCGCACCGGCGCGCTGTGCTCGTACGGTGGAACTGTGCCCAGAAGGATGAAAGCTGAGGCCGAGACGGACGGATACGAGCCCACACCCACCCGGCGAACGGGCCTGACGCTGAACCGCCGGACGTTCGTGGTCGCCGCTGGCGGCGCGGTGGCCGCCGTACCCCTGGTGGCCGGCTGCACAGAAGGCGGCGGCCCAGATTCTGTGAGCCCTGTCGTGCGGATGCGCATCAACGGGCAGGACCGCGAGATCGAGATCGACAACCGCACTTCACTGCTGGACATGCTGCGCGAACGCGCCGGGCTGATGGGCACCAAGAAGGGCTGCGACCAGGGCGCCTGCGGCGCGTGCACCATTCTGGTTGACGGTAAGCGCACGGTGTCGTGTCTCACCCTGGCGATCATGCACGACGGCGCCGAGATCGGCACCATCGAAGGGTTGGCGGCGGACGGTCGCCTGCACCCGCTGCAGCAAGCGTTCATCGACGAGGACGCCTTCCAATGTGGCTACTGCACCTCAGGGCAGATCATGTCCGGCATCGGTTGTATCGACGAGGGGCACACGGGATCACCTGCCGAGATCCGAGAATGGATGAGCGGCAACATCTGCCGATGTGGTGCCTACACCAACATCGTCAACGCCATCGCGGCCGCGGCGCAGCAGGCCTGACTCGGTGTATCCGTTCACGTTCACCAAGGCTGCCGACAAGGACACCGCGTTGGCTGCGGGCGCATCGGGGGCACGCTACATCGCAGGTGGCACAACGCTTGTCGACCTGATGCGACAGACGGTGGAACGACCCGGTTCGGTCGTCGACATCAACGCTCTGCCCTACCGCGACATCGACCTGCAGCCGACCCGGCTGACGGTCGGGTCGCTGGTGCGGATGTCGGACCTTGCCACGCACTCGGCGGTGCGCGGGCAATTCCCGGTCATCGCAGAGGCTTTGGAGCTGAGTGCATCGGCGCAGTTGCGGAACATGGCGTCCATCGGCGGCAACATCATGCAACGACCACGGTGTCTCTACTTCCGGGACGTGTCTGCCGCATGTAACCGTCGCGCACCAGGATCGGGCTGCCCTGCGATCGCCGGACGCAACCGCACGCACGCCATTCTCGGCACCAGCGATCACTGTGTCGCCACCCATCCGTCCGACCTCGCCGTCGCGCTCAGTGCGCTCGATGCCGTCGTCCTCGTCACCGGCCACGACGGCGACCGCCGCATCGACATCGCGGACTTCTTCCGGCAACCGGGCGCCACACCGGATCACGAGCACAATCTGGCGCCCGGTGAGTTGATCACGGCAATCGAGGTCCCCGTCCGTCCCGACACCCGACGCTCGGGCTACCTCAAGGTCCGCGACCGGCAGAGCTACGAGTTCGCGCTGTGTTCAGCCGCGGTCGCCATGGACGTTTCCGGCGGCCTCGTGAGCGGCGCGCGAATCGCCGTCGGCGGGGTGGGCACCGTACCGTGGCGTCTGCCCGCCGTCGAGCGGCGCCTGATCGGCCACCCGCCCGGCGACGAGTTGTGGCGCGCCGCCGCTACGCTGTCGGCTGACGGCGCAAAAACGCTGTCGGAGAACGGTTTCAAGGTGGAACTCGTCCGGCGCACCGTGCAGCGGCAGCTCGCCACCGTGGCAGGGCTGCCGTGACCCGGCCACTGCCCGCGGCGGCTCCGGTCTCGGGTGAGCCCGTCACACGCGTCGACGGACGCTTGAAAGTCACCGGCGCGGCGCGTTACGCCGCCGACAATCCGGTGCCGGAGCACCTTCATGCCGTCCTCGTGTGCAGCACCGTCTCCAGGGCTGACATCGATGCGATCGACACCGGTGCGGCAACCACCGCACCCGATGTCATGACGGTGATCACCGATTTCACCGGTGTCACATTGCCTTACGACATCACGAAGGTGTCGTTCTTCGGCCAGCCGGTGGCAGTCGTGGTGGCCAGCTCGGTGGAGGCCGCCATGCACGGCGCGGCCCTGGTCTCGGTGCGTTATCGGGCCGCGCCACAGCAAACCGACCTCGATGATCGCGGCGCGGCCGCCAAACCAGGCGCGCGTAGCCCCGACTACCGGCGCGGCGACCCAGACGCTGCCCTGCGGTCGGCACCAGTCGCGGTGGACAACACGTATTCGATCGCACGGAATTACCACAATCCGATGGAACTGCCCGCCACCGTCGCGGCGTGGGCCGGCGACCGACTCACGGTGTGGGACAAGGTGCAAGGCGTGCACCTTGCGCGCGACGCCTACAGCAAGGCGTTCGGCGTACCGGCCGACAATGTCAGAGTCATCTCGCCATTCGTCGGTGGGGCCTTCGGCAGCGCCGGCTCAACCTGGCCACACCAGCTCCTGGCGGCGTATGCCGCACGGCAGGTGCGACGACCGGTGAAACTGTCGCTCACCCGTCCGCAGATGTATGCCGCCATCGGATTCCGGCCCAGGAGCCGTCAGCGGATGGCCATCGGCGCGGACCGCGACGGCCGCTTCACGGCGATCGTCCACGAAAGCGACGTCGAGACGTCCCGCTACGGGACATACGAAGACCCGGTCACCGAAGGAACCAAACGGTTGTACAGCGCGACCGCGCTGCGCACAGCAGCACGTGTCGTGCCGCTCGACATCAGCTCGCCGACCTACATGCGCGGCCCCGGTGCCGTCACGGGTGCGTTTGCACTCGAGTCCGCCATCGACGAACTCGCCGACCGGCTCGAGATGGATCCCGTCGATCTGCGGATGCGGAACGAACCCGACGTCGACGAGAGCTCCGGTACGCCGTTTTCCACGCGTCGGCTCGTGGACTGTTTTCGCCAGGGCGCCGAGTCATTCGGCTGGTCTCGACGTAACCAGGCGCCCCGGTCCGACCGTGAAGGCGACCTTCTGATCGGGATGGGCACCGCCGCGGCGCTGTATCACGTCGGACGCAGTGAGTCGTCGGCGTCGGCGCGGATCAATGCCGACGGCACCGTCGAGATGTTCGCCGCCGCCAGCGACATCGGGCCGGGAACCTACACGTCGATGACGCAGGTGGCCGCCGATGCGCTGGGGCTGCCGCTGCACCGGGTCCGCTTCTCACTGGGTGACTCCCGCTTTCCCCGCGCCGCGGCGCAGTACGGCTCGCAGACCATGGCCAGTGTCGGCTCGAGCATCGCGCTCACCGCGGGCATGCTCCGTGACCGGGCGATCCGCACCGCCGTCGTCGATCCCGGGTCTCCCCTGCACGGTGCGCGTCCTGACGACGTGGTGGTCACCGACGGTCGGATGCATCTGCGCGCCGACCCCAACCGCGGTGAGACGTACCGGGACCTGCTCCGGCGGAAGAACGTGTCGACCCTCGACACGACGCAGACCTACACCCCAGACGATGCCAACCGGCGGTTCTCGATGCACTCCTACGGCGCCGTCTTCGCCGAAGTGGCCGTCGACGATCTGCTCGGCACCGTGCGGGTCAGGCGGGTCTACGCCGTGTACGACGCGGGACGCGTCATCAATCCCAGGCTGGCGCACAGCCAGGCGATCGGCGGTATGACGCAGGGCATCGGTATGGCGCTGCTCGAGAGCGCCGAGACCGATCACCGCGACGGACGCATCGTCAACGCGAACCTCTCCGACTATCTGGTCCCCGTCAACGCCGACATCCCGGCACTCGATGCGGCCTTCCTCGACACACGAGACGACATTGCGGATCCGATCGGCGTGAAGGGTCTGGGCGAAGTCGTGGTGGTCGGCGTCCCCGCCGCGATCGCCAATGCGGTCTACAACGCGACCGGCCGACGCGTCCGGGATCTTCCGATCACACTGGAAAAGATGATCTGAGGGAATAAATAGTTTCCCTATGGAGTTCAATGGACTCGTGCCAGCCCACTCATGGAAGTTCCGTCGCCGAATTCACCCGACAGACCTCGACGAGCGCCGCTGATGCGCCAGGGACCGCTGGCCGGGCGTTATCCGGCCGTGGCCGCCATGGTCACGCTCGCTCTCATCCCCTATCTGGCCTTATCGGCCGCGATCGACCCGCTGGTGCCGATCATCTCCGAACAGCTCGACATGAGCACTCAGGCGATCAGCCTGAGCACCGGACTGGGTAATGCGGCCTACGCCGTCGGTACCGTCCTGGCGGTCCAGTTCGCCCAGCATCTACCCCAGCGGCGCATGCTGGTGTCCTATGCCGTCCTGCTCGTCATCGGATCGGTGCTCGCCGCCTCCGCTGTCAACCAGGGCATGTTCATCTGCGGTCACATCCTTCAGGGGCTGGCCACCAGCATGTTGCTGATCGCCGCGGCACCACCGCTGACCATCGGCTTCCCTCGCGACAAGCTCCGCAACACCGCGGTGATCATGAACATGTGTGTGTTCGGTGCCGTCGCGCTCGGTCCGTTCATCGGCGGCGTCCAGGCCGCCGCCCATGCCTGGCGACCACTGTTCTGGGCCGTCGCGGCCATCGCGCTGCTGGCGTTGATCATGGCCGCCCTGACGTTCGACGACGCTCCGCCGGCCGACCGTGAGGCGCCGCGCGACCTCTGGGCCATCGCGCTCGCGTCCGTCGGGTGTGCGGCGGCCTTCATCGGCGCCGCGCAACTCACCACGCACAACTTCTCCGATGCCGCCGCAACGGTCCCCATGGTCGGCGGCCTGATCCTGATCGTGGTGCTGGTCGTCTACCAATATCGCGCCAAGCGGCCGTTGTTGACCATCCGCACCATGCTGACCAGCGCGATACCTGTCGCCGGCGTCGGAGTGGCGCTGTTCGCCGCCGCCGCGTCGGTCGCGGCGACCGCACTGACCGCCAACGTGTTGATGCAACATTTCAATCCGGTCAAGGTCGGTGCGCTGTATCTGCCCGAACTCGGCGGTGCCGTCGTGATGGCCGTCGTCTTCGGCATCGTCATCACCCGGCGGGCGATGCACTACCTACCGCTGGTCGGGATGGCACTCCTGGCGGCCGGGATCGTGGTGTTCCGGATCGCGCTCCCCGCCAACGAGCCCCTCATCCTTCTTGGCGCGGCGCTGACGGGACTTGCGCTGGGCGCCACCGTGGCACCTGCACTGTTCGTCGCCGGCTTCTCGTTGCAGTCGGCCAGTCTGCAGCGCGTCTTCGCAATCATCGAATTGCTGCGGGCTGTCGCGGCGTTCATGGTGGCGCCGGTGCTTGCGCACGTGGCGACGTCGGTGTCGGGTGATCTGACCGCCGGGACCGGCACCGCGCTGTGGATCGGCTTCGGACTGTCCGTGGCCGGAGCCGTCTTCGGTGTGGTGATCTACGCGCTCAGCGGTGCCCGGCCACAGACACCCGATCTGGACCGGTTCCTCGACGGCGACTCACCGGCCTGGTACTCGCCGCCCCTGCTGGCGCGGCTGCGCCCCGGTCTGCCCGCACCCGTCGCGGCGGCCGGGCCCGCGCCGGTCCCGCTGCCGGTTGAACGTGACGAGGTCCCCGTCTCCGGCGGTCCGGTGCTGTTCGCCTATGACGGAACGGAACTCGCCGCCTACGCCATCGCCCAGGCCGCATCACAGTTGGCGCCGGATCGGCCGGCCCTCGTCGTCTGCGTATGGCAGCCGGTCGATGTCGGCTTCACGCCCACAGACAGTAAGCCGTTCGACGCCGACCAGGCCTCCGATGTCCGGCACGCCGCGAGCCAGACCGCCGACCACGGCGCGGTGCTCGCCGATGAGGCGGGATTTCACGCCCACGGCATCGCAGTCGAGGCGTCACCGACGTGGAAGGGCATCGTCGAGACCGCCGATCGGTACGGCGCCAGCCTCATCGTATTGGGCCCGCACCGCCGCAGCGGGCTGCTCGGACACCTGCAGGGCAGCGTGGCGGCCGCAGTCGTCACGCACACCACCACACCCGTGCTGGTGATACCCGAGCCGATCCGCTCTGTTCAACCGGCGCGCGACAACAGCGCCTCGTTGACCGCGCCGTGAGTCGACGGGTTGCTCAGCAGCTCCAGCACCCGGCGCACCGCCTGCTCACCCTGCACTTCGGTGGCCTCCTGAGTTCGGCCCGCACGGTGCGGTGACAGCACCACGTTGGGCAGCGTGAACAGCGGGTGGTCGACGGGCGGAGGCTCGGTCTCGAAGACATCGACGGCCGCGCCACCGATCAGTCCGTCGCGCAACACCTCGACCAGGGCCGTCTCGTCGACCACGCCACCGCGCGATACGTTGACCAGGATGGCATCGCCTCGCATCGCACCGAGTTCGGCGCGACCGATCATCCCCAGGCTGGCGTCGGTACGCGGCACGTGCAGGCTGACCACGTCGCATTCGGCCATGAGGTCGACGAGGTGCGTAACCGGCTCGGCGCCGCGGTCGCGCACCCACTGGGGCTCGCGGGAGGGATGGTAGGCCGCGACGGACATCCCGAAGCCGTATCGCGCCATTCGAGCAACTTCCTGCCCGATCGCGCCGAGCCCGACTATCCCCCAACGCTTTCCGTGAAGTTGCCGGCCGGGGTCGAGGTTACGGGTGGCGAAATCGCCGGCGCGGACGGCGGCATCCCAGCGCGGGATCTGACGCGCCACCGCCAGTGCGAGCGCAATGGTCATCTCGGCAACGGTGTGCGCGTTACCGCCTGCGGTGTTGTACACCGGGACGCCCGCAGCGGTGGCCGCCGCCAGATCGATACCGTCGACCCCGCTACCGACGCGCTGCACGAACCGCAACCGTGGGGCATTGGCGAACACCGCGGCGTCGAGCTTGTCGGCGCGAACCAGGAGCACGTCGACGTCCGCCTGGAGATCGGACAGATCCTGGGCATCCGGACCGAAACCGCACACCACGCGGGTGTGCTCGGCGAGTCTGGCCAGTGCGTCCTCGTCTATCGGTTGAGTGACGAAAACAGTTGGTAGGTCAGGCATCTGCGGGAGCAACCTCATCCGTCAGGGCCAACAGGTCGGCCCAGGTGTTGTCGCTGATGGTGACCCCCGAGGCACGGCCCTGCGCACCGAGGCGCTGTTCGATCTCACCGGGGAACAGGATCTCGTCGAATCCGTCGGCCAACGGGGTGTCCTTGAGGTAGGCGATGAAGTCCTCCATCATGGCCTCGAACCGGGAGCGGTCCTGCAGACGGTCGATGTCGAAGACCGACAGGAAGATACCGTCATTGTGCCGGCCGAGCGGGTCGATGCCGAAGCCGAGACCGGTGAGCAGCCCGCAGAACATCTCGACGATGAACGACAGGCCGTATCCTTTGTGTCCCTGGTCGCCACCGACGGGCAGGATCGTGCCACCCTCGTAATAGTCGAGCGGATTCGTCGTGGGCTTACCGTCCTTGTCCAAGATCCATCCCTTGGGGATGTCGACCCCGTGGTCGCGAGCCACATGGATCTTGCCCGCGGCGACGGCCGAGGTGGCCATGTCGAGCACCACCGGTCCGTGCGAGCCCGCCGGTGCCGCGAAACAGATCGGGTTGGTGCCCAGCCGGGATTCCCGGCCGCCGAACGGTGTGACGAATTTCGGCCCGAGCCCCGAGTCGGCCATGATCATCGCGATCATGCCTTGTTCTGCCGCCATCGCCGCGTAGGCGCCCAACCGGCCGACGTGACCCTGGTGGTGTACCGCGGCCATCGCGACACCTGACTCTTTCGCCTTGACGATGGTCTCTTTCATGGCGCGCTCGGTCACGACGAAGCCGAACCCCCAGTTACCGTTCACCACAGTCGATGTCGGGCCGGACTTGTCGATCTCATATGGTGCGCCGGGCACGATGTGTCCCTTGTCGATCAGTTCGACGTACTTGCGGGTGCGGATGGCGCCGTGGGACTCGTGGCCGACCAGATTGGCCTCCACCTGATGGCGCGCGACTGTCTCGGCTTCTTCGATCGGTGCGCCTTTGGCGGTGTAGATGCGGATCAGCATGTCGCGCAGAGTCGACTCGGACACGGTGGGCATAGCGCCCTCCCTTCAGTTGTGCAGAATTGGTGCTCGTGTCGCGGTCAGGGGCGGTCGGCGGCGACGACGCCGTTGATGAGCGTTCCGATACCGTCGATCTCGACCGCGACCTGGTCACCAGGGACCAGCGGACCGGTGCCGCCCGGTGAGCCGGTGAGGACGAGATCGCCGGGCAACAGGGTGGCGAACCCGGTGAGGTACTCGATCAGGAACGGGATCCCGTACGTCATGTCCGCCGTCGACCCGTCCTGGCGCACGGCGCCGTTGACGCTGCAGCGCAGGCGGATTCCGCTGACCGGATCGAGGTCCGTCTCGATCCACGGACCGACGGGGCAGAATGTGTCGAACCCCTTGCCACGAGTGGGATGCGGATCGCCGCGTTGCAGATCGCGCGCACTGACATCGTTGGCGCAGGTGTAGCCGAGAATGTAGTCGAACGCGTCCGCTGCGGTGACGAACCGGGCCGGTCTGCCGATCACGATCGCGAGTTCGGCCTCGTGCTCGACGTGGGTGGACATGCTCAACGGCGGCAACACGATGTCATCGCCGGGCCCGATGACGGTCGTCGAGCCCTTCATGAACACCGATGGGGCGCCATCGTGCCCGTAGCCCATCTCGGCGCGGTGGTCCTCGTAGTTCCTGCCCAGGCAGAAGATCTTTGACGGTGTCACCGGCGCCAGCAGACGGACGCCTTCGAGCGCATGCACCGTACCGGTCGCGCGGCCACCGTCATATGGCGATCCGTCGATCAACTGGACGCTTGCGCCGGTGTCGATGTCCCCGGTGACGATGCCCCAGCAGGGTGATCCGTCGACCACGACACGGGCATATCTCATCGTGAGTCCTCTCTTCGCGATCGCGCATTACCTGGCTCCGCCGATTCCGCTCGGCGGGACCGCCCGCACGCAGTAGCACGCTACTCGGTAGCATGCTACTTATCTGGCAATCCAAAGGTCAACACATCACCAGCTGCCGGTCGGTCATCAGCTCGGCCGGTCATAGTCGGAAAGGTATCGACCCGCGATTGCAGGACGGCGAAAAAGCCACCCTCAGTGGACTAGAACGGCTGACAAGTGGCGCAGGCGCGACAGCGATGCCACTTGTCAAGATCATGGCGACGACCAGGCGGCTCGGCAGCTCCGACACCGTGCTCGTCAGTGACAACCACGACATGGTGAAAACTAGCATGCCACCACAATCAGACCCGTCTCCACGGGCAGCGGCACGTCGCCGACTACGAGATATCGGCCTCGACGGAGCGGCCCTGGAGCAATGACGGCGACAGAAAATGGGGCCAGTTCACCGGCATCGCGTCGCCGGTCCGCTCGGCGACCTCGCTCATGATGACGCAGCCGCTGTGCACCAGGTGATGCGTCATGGCACGGGCCGCACCCAAAGAATCACCCTCGACGATCGCCTTCACGATCGGCCGGTGATCGGCGTAGATCTCACGTAGTCGAACCGAGCGGCCCATCGTCGTGACACCCATCGCCTGGGTGGCCGCGCGCAGACCCGCGAGCTCACGGCGGACCCGCGAGTTGTCCATCGTCGCGATGATCTCGTCATGGAACTCACGGTCGAGCCGCGTGAAGGTCTCGGTGTCGGCAGCGGAGATCGCGTCCGGCATGGCCATCAGATTCTCCAGCAGACGTTCGGTGACGGAAGGACTAGCATGCTGGGCCGCGTACGACGCCGAGGTGGTCTCGAGCACCAACCGGAATTCGAACACCGCCCGGACGTCGTCGACCGTGAGACCGCGGATGCGGAACCCTCGGTTGCGCTCGATCACCACCATGCCGGTATCGGCGAGTCGCAGCACCGCTTCCCGCACCGGGGTGCGTGAAACCTGGTATTTCTCGGCGAATTCGTAGATCGAATGCAGGCTGCCCTGCTGCAGTTCGCCGGACAGGATTGCACCACGGAGCTTGCGGAACACGGCGTCGGAGGTCGACGTGCGCTCGGCCCTGGGTGCCATGGGCTCACGTTAGCGCACCGGACGTCCAGATCCTAAGTAACATGCTACTGTGCGGACGTGAACATGCAGACCAGCTACATCGGGGGCCACTGGCACGATTCCGACGGCGCGCAGACCCGCGACGCCAATCCTTCTGATCATGGTGACACCGTCGCTATGGTCCATCAGGCAACCGCCGCGGCCGTCGACGATGCCGTGACCGAAGCGCGTGCCGCGCAACGCGCTTGGGCCCGCAGTTCACCGCAACTGCGCGCCGATCTCCTCGAGGGCGTGGCCGCCCGGATCCTCGTGGAAGCCGACGACCTCGCCGAACTGCTGGCCCGCGAGGAAGGCAAGACCCGCGCGGAGGCCCGCGCCGAGGTGGTCCGGGCGTCGCAGATCTTCCGGTTCTTCAGCGGTGAGGCGCTGCGGATGACAGGCGAACGCCAGGCCTCGACCCGCGAGGGCGTCTCGGTCACATTGCACCGCGAGCCGGTCGGGGTCATCGGGATCATCACGCCATGGAACTTCCCGATCGCCATCCCGGCCTGGAAATCGGCGCCCGCGTTGGCATTCGGCAACACCGTGGTGCTGAAGCCCGCCGACCCGGTGCCCGCGACTGCCATCGCCCTGGCCCGCATCATCGATGAAACCGGTTTTCCACCAGGTGTTTTCAATCTGGTCATCGGACGGGGCTCCACAGTGGGCGAAGCCATCGTGGTGCACCCGGGTATCGATGCCATCACCTTCACCGGCTCGGAGACCGTCGGCCGGCACATCGCGGCCGCGGGCGCGGCCAGAATGATTCCGGTTCAGCTCGAAATGGGCGGCAAGAACCCGCTTCTGGTGACGGCCGACGCCGATCTTTCGGTGGCCGTGGAGGTGGCCGTCAACGGAGCGTTCTTCCAGACCGGGCAGCGCTGCACGGCATCCAGCCGGCTCCTGGTCGACCGGTCGGTCCATGACCGGTTCGTCGAGTTGATGACGGCCCGGATGGCAGAGCTCCGGGTGGGACACGCGCTCGATCCCGACACCATCATCGGGCCCGTCGTCGACGAGGCCCAGCTGGCCACCGACGAGCGGTACCTGGCGCTGGCCCGCTCCGATGGTGGCGTGGTCCACGGCGGCCAGCGCATCGAACGCCCGACACCGGGCAACTTCCTGGCGCCCGCGCTGATCACGGGCCTCGGCAATGACGCGGTGGTCAACCGGGAGGAGATCTTCGGCCCCGTCGCCGGTGTGATCGCGGTCGACGACTACGAGCACGGTCTGGCGCTGGCCAATGACACCGAGTTCGGCCTGGCGGCCGGCATCTGCACGACATCGCTGAAGTACGCCGAGCACTTCCAGGCCAATGCGGAGGCGGGCATGGTGATGGTCAACCTGCCGACCGCGGGCGTCGATCCCCACGTCGCGTTCGGTGGGCGAAAGCAGTCCAGTTACGGGCCCCGCGAACAGGGCAGCGTCGCCCGGGAATTCTTCACCCATACCAAGACTGCGTATGTCTCGCCGTAGCCGTGCGGACGCGGTGCAAAACTGAGCTCATGGCGGTCAGTCAGCTCCGAGCAGCACCGGTGGTCGTACCGTGACCAAGCCGGAAACCACCACCGACCGGGTCTACGCGCAGTTGCGCGGGGCGATCATGTCCGGTGAGTATCGCCCCGGGTCGCAGCACTCGGTCTACAAGATCGCCGAGGATCTCGGGGTCTCGCGCACGCCGGTGCGTGAGGCGGTGCTCCGGCTGGCCGACTCGGGCATGGTGTCGGTGGAACGCAATCGCGGCTTCACGATCCGCGACACCTCGCTTCGGGACATCCGCGAGATCTTCGAGTACCGCATCGTCATCGAGGTGCCCGCGGCGTCGTACGCCGCGCAGCACGGGGACGACGAGCTGATCGCGCTGCTTCACGCCGAGGTCGAGGAGATGCGGGTCGCCGGCGATGACGAGGCGTCCTGTGGTCGGGGCGGCCGGTATCTGCATGAGGCGGTCATGAATGTGATGGGCAATCCGCGTCTTTCGGCTGCGCTGGCCGAACTGCGCGACGCGACCAAACTACGGTACTCGTCGACGCCAGGACCGAGGCGGACGCTGGCCGAGATCGAGCGTGAACACCTGCCGATCATCGACGCGATCGAGAAGCACGATCCGAGCGCGGCCGCGGCCGCGATGGAGGCCCACCTGGTGCGCTCGGGGATGCAACTGCAGGAGCGGGTGCTCGGTGGCTCGCCGACGTTCGGCTGGCAACGCCGGTTCCACGATCATGTGCGCGTCGGCGGCGGGGAACGCTGACCCACGTGCTCGGGGAGATGGCTGCATCGCGGATTTGCTCCGGTGATGCAGTCGGCATCAGGGCCGTCTAGAGTCGGTCACCGGACCTGTTCGGCTGCTACAACATTGACCGCAAAGGAAGCCCGATGTCCGAAACCAAGCTCACCGTTATCTACGACAACCCGGCCGACGCGGATGCGTTCGAAAGCGCCTACGAGGCAGAGCAACTGGAGGCGGCCAGGAAAATACCCGGATATCTCCGACTGGAGGCATCGAAGGTCTGGCCGAAGGAGGACGGCAGCCCCACCCCCGCCTACCGGATGATCGACCTCTACTACCCGGACTACGACTCGGTGAGCGTCGCCGTGACGACTCCGGAAGCCGGTGCGTTCTTCGAGGCGATGGGACGGCTGTCCACCGGCGGCGTACGTGTCCTGGTGTCCGATGTCGAGGTCCCGCAGGAGTGACCTGTACCACGCCCTGATCTCGTGACCAGTGGGACTCACGTAACCCGTGAGGCCCCTGGGATCGGTCGGCGCACGACACACCTCCCGACACACCCTCGACGACGCTCGTTGTCGGCGCCGTGCCCTATGTTGGACCGTCCAGACATGGACAGCGGCGGGCCGGAAGGGGGCAGGGGTGGACGGCGTCCAGGCCGATACGGTGCTCACGGCATCTGAGCTGCTCGACCTCAACCGCGACATCCAGGGCTCCCCGACCATCCGCCTGCTCGCCACCCTCAATCTGGGGGTCTACGCCACCCTCATGGAGCGGCACCTCAGCGGCGGCGTGGTCGCCGAGACCGAACTCGTGATCGCCCTGGAACGTGACCTCGACCAACTCGGCCATCCCGACGGACAGTCCGGCCTGTCGCTGATCAAGTCGTGGGCCAGCCAGGGCTGGCTGCACCGGGTCGCCGACACGCGGTCCGGCCTCGAACGCAACTTGTGCTACCTGACGCAGGAGGCACGTCGGGCCCTGGACTTCCTGCGCGGCATGCGGCGCCAGGACACCATCGCCACAGGTGGTTCGATCAACGGCATCGCATCACGGCTCAAACAGGTGGCCATCCGGGTCGGTAACGACCCCGACCGCATCCGCGCAGGCATCACGGCCGAGATCGCCGTCTTACGCGCCCAGCTCGACGCACTGGAAGGCGGCGACACACAGCGCAGGCCGGAGATCGACTTGACCGACTCGTACGACGAGGCCCGCGCGATAGCCCTGCAGATGGAACGGTTGATCACCGACATCGGGCAGTACGGCAGCATGATCGAACAGGCCACCGCCGCGCTCGACGAGCCGATCGACAGCAATGTCGAATATCGCGACCGGCAGCGCCAGATGTACACCGATTACCAGGCCGCCTGGGATTCTCAGGGCCGCGATTCACACCGGGCTTTCCTGCGGATGATCAACGACCCGGATCAGCGCGCCGAGTTCGAGGCCGACGTCGTCGCCGTCGCGGACGCGCTGCCCGCGCTCGACCCGGCACTGCGCAAGGTCATGGCCGGGTTCTTCGAACTGGTCGGCCACCAGATCGACGAGGTCGAACGCATCCAGCAGCGCTGCGCCCAGCGCGTCAAGCGGTTCACGGCGTTCGGCACATTGGAGCAGAGCCGCGGGGTGGCCCGCCAGCTGAACGAGGCCATCGGCGCCGCGCGCACCCTGCTCAAGGCCTCGCTGACCGACTCGCGCCTCGACATCGAACTCCCCCTGGCCAGGCACGCGATCAGTTCCGTTGGCGCGCTGAGCTTCCGCATCGGTGACCTGTCGAATCCCAAACCGGCCCACGCTGCCCACGGTGACGTCGACCTGTCCACGTTCGCCGCGCTCACCACGCAGGTGGACGCACCTGCGATGTCGGAGATGATCAACGCCGCCATCGAGTCGGCCGGCGAGCTGTCCCTACCCGATGCGGTCGACATGCTCGACGCGGCTTACCTCGGACACGTCATCGTGTTGTGGTCATGGGCACTCAAGCAGCCCACCAAGGACGCCGCCGCCCACCACACGGCAGGCTCGACCACTGTGCGCTTCCAGTCCCTCGACGGCCGCGACCGGGAAATGGAGGTCCCCCGCCTGATGTTCACCCAACCGATCTCCACCCTGCTGGGAGCCGCGCAATGAGTTCCGACCTCCAAGACGCCGACTACGCTGCGTTCTCGTCACTACCCCAGGTCGACCAGTCTGGCCACGCACCGCACCAGCGCAGGCCGCGGTTCTCCGGCGATGTCAGTGAGCTCCCCGACCGGGCGTGCTGGGCACTCCAGCATCTGTTGACGCGCCGTTACATCAGCGCCGAATCCGAACGCGACCTCTACACCTGGATCATCGAATATCGTGCCCAGCTGTCGGTGCGGCTGTCCGAACTGGACCTGCAGCTGCGCATTGTGGACGGCGCCTTCGAGAACGGCGGCGTCGCGTTCATCGAGCAGGCCCGCTATGAATCCGCCAGGGGTGTCAAGCTCTTGCGACGTGAGCCGCTGGGCACCTATGACTCCATCCTGGCTCTGCACCTCGCCCAGATGATGCGCGCCGCCGGCGATCAGAATGTGCTGATCAGCCGCGAGGAGGTACACGGCCTGTTTGCCGGCGTGCTCAACGACGTCGACCGGGACACCGTGACGTTCGCCGCGCGCATCGACGCGGCCATCGCCCGGCTCACCGGCCTGGAGATCCTGCGTCGCAGCCGCGACGACGAGGACAGCTACACCGTCAGCCCCGTGATCACGGCCATCATGACGGCCTCGGTGATCACTGAGCTGCAGCAGCAGTTCGAGTTGCTTCTCAGCGGTGGCGCACCGAGTCCGACGGACGGAAAAGACCAAGCAGAGGAAGTAGAACTCGATGCCTGAGCAGTTCCATCTGTCCCGTCTGCAGATCATCAACTGGGGTGTGTTCGACGGTTATCACGACATCGAGTTCAGCGAGGGCGGCGCGCTGATCGCCGGTGCTTCCGGTAGCGGCAAATCGTCACTGCTCGACGCGATCTCGCTCGGCTTCCTGCCGTTCAACCGGCGTAATTTCAACGCATCCGGGGACAATTCCGCCGCCGGCTCCAGCGCGGGCCGGCGCACCGTCGACAAATACGTCCGCGGCGCGTGGGGCCAGCGCAGCGATGGCGGCACGGCCAAGGTCATGTACCTGCGCGGCGAGGGCACAGCGTGGTCGGCCGTCGCGGTCACCTACACCAGCAACGCCGGCCGTACCGTCACCGGCCTGGTCCTCAAATGGCTGACAGGCGAGTCTCGTTCGGACTCCTCGAGCCGGTTCGTGCTCGCCGACGGCGACCGTGACATCGAGGACGTCTGCAATCGCTGGGCGTCGGGGAGATTCGACACCGGGGTGTTCAAGGACGACAACTGGCGGTTTTCCACCAAGGTCGAGTCGCAGTACCTCGCCCAGCTCTACGCCACTATCGGTATCCGCGCCTCGGATGCCGCTCAACAGCTGCTCGGCAAGGCCAAATCGCTGAAAAGCGTTGGCGGTCTGGAACAATTCGTCCGCGAGTTCATGCTCGACGAACCCGACAGCCTGGCCCGCCTGCCTGAGGCGCTCAAGCAGATCGACCCCCTCGTGGAAGCCCGCGAGTTGCTGGCCGTGGCGCAGCGCAAACGCAAGATCCTCGGCGACATCGAGAAGATCCAGCAGCGCTACGCCTCAGAGTCCTCCGATCTCGGCATCATCGACCTGGTCGACCAGCCGATGGTGCGCGCCTACACCGATCACGTGCGGCTCACGCAGTGCCCGGCCCAGATCGCCGCCCTGGACGGCACCATCGACCAGCTGGGCAACGAGTACGAAGACGTCACCAGGTCGCTCAATCTCGCGAAGGCCGAAGCGGATTCACTCAACGCTCAGATCAGCGGATCGAGTGCCAGCATCGGCCCGCTGCAGTCACAGGTGGCCGCGGCCGAGGCGCAGGCCGAGGAGGTGTCGCGCCGCCGGGCGGGTTACGAGACTCTGATCACCGCCCAGGGCCTCGACATCCCCGACAGTGCCGACGAATTCTGGAACCTGCGTGAGGAACTCACCACCAAGGCGACAGAACTGCTCGCCAAACTCGACCGCGGCCGTGAATCCTCCACCGATGCCGAGTACACGCAGAAGGTCGCGCGGATGGCCCGCGACGCCGCCGCCAAGGAACTCAAACGCGTCGAACACGTCGGCTCGGCACTGCCGGAGTCGGCCATCACCATGCGCGAACACATCTGTTCCGCGGTCGGTGTCGACCCGGTCGACCTGCCCTACATCGCCGAGCTGATGGACCTGCGGCCCGACCAGAGTCGCTGGCGCATCGCGGTGGAAAAGGTGCTCCGCGGCGTCGGGCTGCGACTGCTGGTACCCGACCGGCATTACGCCGCGGTGCTGCGGTTCGTCAACGAGACCAACATGCGCGGTCGCCTCCAGCTGCACCATGTGCGGTCCAGCCTGATCGGCGCCGAGCCTGCCGAGGCCGAACCGAATACGTTGGCCGGCAAGCTCTTTGTGGTCGACGCCGGCCATCCGTGCGCCGCCGAAGCCGCCGACGTCATCGCCGCCGCCGGCGATCACGTGTGCGTGGACACGCCGGACGTGTTCCAACGGTTCCGGCGGGCGGTCACCGACACCGGTCTGTACAAGGACTCCGACCGGCTGGCGATCAAGGACGACCGCCGTCCACCCAAACAGTCCGACTACATCTACCAGGGTGACATCGCGACCAAGATCGACGCCCTGACAGTCGATCTCGCCAACGCCGAGGACGCCTACCAGCAGGCGCGCCGCGCCGCCGACGACATCGCCGCGCAGCGCCAGCAGTGGCGCGACGGGGCCGCGGCCTGCAAAGCCATCTGCGAGCAGTTCCCGCAGTGGAATCACGTCGACACCGAGACTGCCGACAAACACGCCGACCGGCTGCGCGAGCAGTTCGAGATCCTGCTGGCCGATCACCCTGACATCGAGGCGTTGTCGGCACGCGCCGAGGAATGCTGGTCGGAGATCCAGACGCTGATGACTCGGCGCGGCGCGATCCAGACCCGCCGTGACGATCTCGACAACCGCCGCACCCAGCTGCTGGAGTTGCAGGACCGGTTGACCCCCGCGTTCGTGTCCGAACCGTTGACCGAGTTGCTGCACCGCTACGCCGCCGACGTGCCGGTGCCGCTGGAGTTGCTCGGCCCCGAACCGCACCGCGAAGCGGTGTTCACCACGATCAAGCGGGAACGTGAGCAACTGCGCGAAAGCCGCAGGCGTTCCTACGATGAGCTGGCGCGGATCCTCAACACCTTCGACACGGCGTTCCCTGACGCGGTTCCCAACGACAGCGACGTGTTCGACGAGCGAGTGCACGACTATGTGGCGTTGTGCCGGCACATCGACGAGCGGGAACTGCCCGAGGCCTACGAGCGGATGATGCGGCTCGTCACCGAGCAGGCGCCCGACGCAATCCTGACGCTGCACCGGGTGGCCGAACAGGAGACCCGCCGGATCAGCGACCAGATCGCGCGAGTCAACACCGGTCTCGGTTCAGTGGAGTTCAATCAGGGCACCAGGCTGACGTTGCGCGCGACGCCGCGGCACCTGCCCGCCGTCGCGGAGCTGACCGACATCGTCAAGGCGATCTCACGCCGCATCGCCGAGGTAGGGCTCGGCGACAAGCAGGCGATCCTCGATCAGTACGCCGACATCCTGCGGCTGCGCAATCGGCTGGCGTCCACCGCGCCGGAGGACAAGGCCTGGACACGCGACGCACTGGACGTTCGCAACAGGTTCACCTTCGACTGCGCCGAATGGGATGCCCACAACGAGGAGTTGATCCGCACACACAGCAATGCGGGCGACAACTCCGGCGGCGAGCAGGAGAAGCTCATGGCGTTCTGCCTCGCCGGGGCTCTGAGCTTCAACCTGGCCAACCCCGACGAGCGGGACAACAAACCGGTTTTCGCGCAGTTGATGCTGGACGAGGCATTCTCCAAATCAGATCCACAGTTCGCGCAGCAAGCTCTGCAGGCGTTCCGCAAGTTCGGTTTCCAGCTCGTCATCGTGGCCACCGTGCAGAACGCGACCACCATCCAGCCCTACATCGACAGTGTCGTGATGGTGTCCAAACGGGAAGCCACCGGGCGCAACGCGCGACCCGTGGCCACCGTCGCCACCAAGACCATCTCGGACTTCACGGCGCTGCGTCAGGAGATGACGGTGTCGGCTGCCGCGGCGCGCGTGCCCGCCACGGTCTAGGTCGCCCACGACAGCGTCCGCAGCTGCCTGCGTGAGGTGATCCTGAGCTTCACGAACACTTTCCGCAGGTGCCATTCCACGGTGTGGGTGCTGAGGAACAGGTGTGCGCCGATCTCCGGATTCGTGAGCCCGTCGGCGGCCAGTCTGGCGATCTGCGCTTCCTGGGCGGTCAGGTCGTCACCCGAGCTGACCGGTTGCTTCCGCGCCTTGTCGCCGGTGGCGATCAGTTCCCGGTGCGCCCGGTCGGCGAAGGCTTGCGCACCCATCCGGGTGAACATCTCATGGGCCGCACTCAGATGCCGGCGGGCGTCGCCGCGCCGGTTCGATCGGCGCAGCCATTCGCCGTACACCAACCGGCTGCGGGCCAGGTGGACGGCGATCTGCGTGCGTTCCAATCGCTCGATGGCTTCGGTGAACAGTGCTTCGGCGTTGTCGTCGTCCGCCAGCAACGCCTGCGCCCGGGCCAAAGTGCCCAGACCCCAGTCGGTTCCGCTGGCGCCGGCGCGTTCTTCGAGACGTTCCACCGCCTCCGCGGCGACGCCCTGTTCACCGGTGCGTGCGGCGGCTTCGATGAGCTCGGCCAGGCACCAGCCATAGAAGCCCCGGTCCTCGTACCGACACGCTTCACGTGCCGCGGCGAAGGCCTCCTCGTAGCGCCCGAGGCCGTTGTGCAGGATCGCGGTGAGATAACCCGTCAATCCGAGCACGCGTCCCTCACCCCTGGCGGTGCCGTCCGCGGCGACGGCAGCTGTCATGCGCAACGCGGTGTCCGGATCACCGCGCCAGATGGCCAGCGACAGCGAGTGGTACTTCAGCGGTGTGTCGCCGATCGCGGCCGCGATCGAACTCGCCTCCTCGATCAGGTTTGCCGCCGAAACGAATTCACCCGCCTGCAAATGCACTCCGGCCCGGTAGACCAGCGCCTGGGGCAGTACAGCCAATGCCCCGGCTTGGCGTGCCTGCCGTACCACGGTGCAGGCCAGATGACGGTAGATGTCGTCATCCCACAGTTCGGCGGCCGCCGATTCCAGCACGATCACCGATCCCAGGGACATCCAGTGCAGCGCTTCGCAATTGTCCTGCGCCGACGGTCGGCACATCATCTCCAAGGCGGTGCGCAGCGAACCCGCGCTGTGCAGCACGCCGCCGATGCGGTCGGCCCAACCGCTCAGCAGGAGGTCGATCGGCCGGTTCGACGGTGTCGCGCGGTCGATCGCGCGGCGTGCGCCGTCGGCCACCTCGGCGAGGGCAGCCGATGCTCCGAGCCGCCCCGCATACACCGCTGCGGTGAATGCCTCGAGGTAGGTCTCCCGCGCGAGGTCGTCGTCGAGGGTTTCCAATTGTTGTGCTGCACGCAGCAATTGCGACCCGGCAACCGCGATCACTGCCCCGCCGTGACCACTGCGGCTGCGGGCGAATTCCATCTGGGCGCGCAGTCGGGCGATCTGGGCGCGCTGGAGGTCGGACAGCTGCCCGGTTTCGGCCACGGACAGCAGATCGCGGGCGGCTTCGGGCGCGGCCGCATCACGCTTGGCCTGCGCCGCGGCCAGCGCCCTGGCACTGCGCAGCGACGGATCAGACGTCAGGGTCGCGGCACGCTCGAGGAAGGCCGCCGCCGCCGCGACGCCACCCCTGTTCTGTGCCCTGCCGGCTGAGCTCTCGAGCTCGGTCGCCACGGCGTCGTCGTGTCCCGGTGTACCGATCGCGGCGTGCCAGGCACGACGATCTGGGTCGTACTGCTCGTCGATGGCCTCGGCCAACGCGCGGTGCACCTGGCGGCGCTGCGTGAGATCGGCGGCACGGTAGGCGGCCGAACGCATCAGCGGATGACGGAACCGCATCCGCGGGCCGAACTCGATGAACCCGGCCGCCTCGGCGGGCGCGAGCGCGTCGACGGCGATACCCAACGCCGCGGCAGCCCGCAGGAACAGAGCGGAGTCCCCCACCGGCTCGGCGGCCGCGACCAGCAGCAGCTGCCGAGTGTCAGCCGGAAGCGCCCGGACACGCGCCACAAAACCGTCCTCGAGCCGATTGCCCGGCCGTGTGATGTCAAGACTCGCAAACCCGCCGGCCAGTTCTTCGGCAGTGAGGTGTCGCGACATCTCGAGCAGGCCCAGCGGAATCCCCCGGGTCTCCGCGACGATCCGATCGCGCACCCTGTCGTCGAGCCGACCCATGATCACCGAGTTCAGGAGTTCGCGTGCGTCGCCGTCGGGCAGACCGTCAATGTGTAGCTCCGGCAATCCGACGAGCGCGGCCGCGCCGGTATCGCGCGCGGCCAGCACCAACGCGACAGGATCGGCGAGCAGCCGCCGCGCGATGAACGCGAGCGTCTGCGTCGACACCTGGTCGAGCCACTGGGCGTCGTCGACGACACAGAGCAGCGGCTGCTCCGCAGTGGACGTGGCGATCAGACTCAACACCGCCAATCCGACCAGGAACCGATCCGGTGGCGGACCCACGCCGAGGCCGAGAGCCACATTCAGGGCGGCACGCTGCGGTTCGGGTAACTCGTCGATGTGGGCCATCAAGGGTGTACACAGCTGCTGCACCGCCGCGAAGGCAAGTTCCATGTCGGACTCGACCCCGGCGACCCGCACGCAGCGAAACCCGGTGGCCAACGTCGTCACGTGATCGAGGAGCGCGGTCTTACCGACACCCGGTTCCCCCCGCAGCACCAGCACGCGACTCGAACCGGCGCGCGCGTCCGCGACGACGCCGCGCAGCACCTCGAGTTCCCTGGCGCGCCCCTGTATGCGATATCCCCGACCTTGGTCCGACATAGGCTCCACCGCAGTATGTGAGGTGGACCTTACCGCCTGGCGGTCGCACGGTCAGTCGGTGATGAACGTGACCGTCTCCTCGAGCGGCGCGCGGGCGTTGCGCACGTAACTCACCTCGGGGTCCTCGTAGCCGATCGACATCCCGCAGAAGAGCATGAGTTGGTCTGGCGGTCCGACGACATCGGCGACCGTCTTGCGGACCTGAGACCACGCCATCTGCGGACAGCTGTGCAAACCTTCGGCGCGCAGCAGGAGCATGACGGTCTGCAGGTACATGCCGACATCTGACCACTGCGGCCTGCCGAGGTCGCGGTCGATGTAACAGAACAATGCGGCGGGTGCACCGAAGCAGTCCCAGTTCGCGATGGCCGCCCGTTGGCGCGCCTCCCAGTCCTCGCGCACGATGCCGAGCGCACTGTAGCGGTCTCTGCCGAACGCGCTCCGGCGCTCGTCGTAGGGCGACTTCAGCGCCGGCGGGTACATCTGGAACTCGCGGTCGTCCCAGGGGTCGCCGGCGGCAACCCGCTCGACAGCGACCTTCTTCAGTCGTTCCAGCGGTGGCCCGGTCACGACGTAGACACGCCACGGCTGGAGATTGGAGCCCGACGGCGCCCATGCCGCCGCGGTGAGCACTCGCTCCAGGGTCTGCGTCGGGACCGGCCGGTCCGTGAAACCACGCACCGCACGCCTGGTCGTGACCGCCGTGTACACATCCATTTCTCGGCCTTTCACGCTCGGGACTGCCGTGTTCTCAGCGTCGTCGTCCCGCGCGCGTGGCGAGCCCTTGGAAGTCCGTGGTTGAGATGCCGTTCCCGGCCTGCCGCCACGGCGGTACCCTGTGAACTGCCTATTCGAAAGGCGTGCGATGGTTCGATCCGGCCGACGCGGAATTCGCGAATCCGCCCTGCTCGCTGGGGTGATGCTCGCGATCGCCACTGCCGCCGGAATTCAGCTCGCACGCTCGGCCGACGAGTCGGCGGAACTACAGGACCGCTTCCTGGCCTACGGCCGCATCTCGGTGCTGATCCCCGGCGATGACCTCAACTCTGTGCAGGCGCGTCGATGCATGGCCGATTCCATGCAGGCCGGAATCCAGGTGCGACAGGGCACCCCGGTGATCATCAGCCTCGATGGGCGGGCCGTCGGTGGCGGCGACCTGTCCACGGGTGAGCACATCCACAAGATGACGATCCGCGGCAAACCCGAGCCGTTGCACACGTCCTGCCAGTACAAGTTCTCCGCTCCGGTGACCAGGCCCGGAAACGGTCAGTACACGGTCGACATCGGTGACGCCAAGATCGCGTTCTCCACCGATGAATTGCGCAACGGCATCACCCTGCACTTGTCGTGATCACCTCACGGCAGAGGTCAACGCGCGCAGATAGAAATAGTCGCCATACGGCAGCGCGCCGTCGACACCCCAGCCGTGCGGCGCCGAATAGGTGGATTTACCGATGATCCCCGCGGGGCAGGCGAACACCGCGTCGCGTTCGAGTGCGGTCAAGACGCGGTCGCAACGTTCCCTGGCCTGCAGCAGGTCGGCCAGGATCGGGTCTTCTGCCGCGTCTGCCAGTCCGGAAGCCAGTATCGCGGCGGCGCTGGCATCCAGCAGTCCGGTCTCCGAGACCAGGTCGTAGGGCGGCAGTTGATCGAGCGATGCATGCTCGCACCAGAAGTCCAGGCAGCGCGCGGCAACATCGGCGAAATACCGTTCACCGGTGGCGAGGTATGCCGCGACGAATCCATGTATCGCCCAGGCGTGCCCGCGGGTCCAACAACTGTCGTCGCTGGCCCCCTGGAAGGTGCCCCGGGACCGCAGGCTGCCATCGGGATTGTGGTGCACGAGGTGAAAGCTCGCCCCGTCGTCGCGGATGAGGTCCCGACTACTGGTCCAGGCATGCTCGGATGCGATGCGACGGAGATCATCGCGGTCGAATGTGCGCGCCGCCCACCACAGCAGGGGCAGGTTCATCATCGTGTCGATCGTCGAAGTCGGTTGTCCGCGTTCGTCATCCAATCCCCCGAACGCCTGCAGGTAGGCGCCCGCGGTGCGGAACCGTTTGGCGAGGGTTTCCGCTGCGGTGAGTGCGACGGCGGCCCACCGCTGCGACGAGGCGTCGTCGCCCGCGGCCGCGTACTCCTCCGCCAGCAGGACGGCCGAGGGCCAGAACATGAAGCCGAGATCGTGGGTGGTTTCGTCGAGGGCCCGTGTCGCGGTGGCACCGGCCAGCGCAAGGGCCACTGCCGTTTCGTCCGGCGCCCCGAGTCGGCGGAGATGGAGCAGGCAACCCACCCAGAACCCGCTGGTCCAGTTCCCGTGGTCATAACTCTCGGCGGTCCAGTAGCTGCCCTGCGCGAGTGAGACCTGTTTCCAGCGACCGTTCTCGACGTAATGGGCACTGCGCGTGGGCGCTTCGGCCACTGCGGCCATCACCCGGGCGTGGGCTTCAGAGACGAATCCATCGCGATCGGTCAGGTCGCGTACCAGTGCCGTCACGCAACCGCTCCGTCCCGCACGACACCGCTGTCGAACAATTCGGCGACTGCGCCGTCGTCGAGTCCGGCCGCGCGCAGGATCTCGCGGGTGTGCTGACCACACCGCGGCGGTGCGGTGCGCACCGCGGGCAGCGCTCCGTCGTACATTACCGGATGGTGCACCACCGCGGCGTCCCAGTCGTCGGCGCCGACGCGGCCGATGATGCCGTTGGTCTGAACCTGCTCACTGCTAAGGACCTCGTCATAGTCGAGGACCGGTGCGTGCCACACTCCGCTGGCCGCCAGCCGTCGTTGTGCCTCATCGCTGGTCATCGTGAGGATGACAGCCGCCAACGCGCGCGCGATGTCGTCGCGGTCGCCGACGGGGTGAAACGCGTCGAGGTCACCGAGCTCTGGCAGTGCCGCGCACAGGGTTTCGAGCGGGCCCATACTCACCGTCAACCACTTGCCGTCGCGGGTTTCGTACACCCCATACGGCGCCTGGTGATACCACGTCGCGAGGTTGTCGGCTCGCGGGCCGACCTCCGACCATTTGTTGCCCGAGTTCATGAAGAAGGTGAGCGCTTCCATCTGCAGATCCAGGGCCGCGTTGAGCAGGCTGGCCTCGATCTTGACACCCTCACCGGTGTTCGACCGATTGACGATCGCGGCCAGGACCGACAGCGCCAGCAGGGTCGCGCCGTGCTGATCGACGATGGCCGCGCCGGCC
>CAMFLL010000068.1 GCA_945957405.1 uncultured Mycolicibacterium sp.
GACGATGATCTTCGACCCCTACTTCGTCGTGCACTACCTCAGCCAGTTCATGGTGCTCGAGCCTGGCGACCTGATCAACACCGGAACACCGCCCGGGGTGGGGATGGGGTTCGTCCCGCCGGTCTGGCTGCAGGCAGGCGACGTGATGGAGCTCGAGATCGAGGGCCTCGGCCGCCAGCGCCAACTCGTCATCCCCGCCCGATGAGCCCGACGACCGACCAGAAAAGACACATCATGACAAAGGATTTCGAGGGTCTCACCGCCATCGTCACCGGCGGCGCGAGCGGTATCGGGGCCGCCACGGCCGACCTGCTCGGTGAGCGCGGCGCCCAGGTCGCGGTGCTCGACATCACCTTCGACGACGTGCTTCCGGGCCCGCCGCTGGGGGTGCCGTGCAACGTGGGGGACACCGACTCGGTCTGCGCCGCAATCGAAACGGTGGTCGCGGCGTTCGGCGGGATCGACATCGTGGTGAACAACGCCGGTATCGGCGCGGTCGGTGATGTCGCCGCCGCCGATGACGCCTCCTGGCTGCGCGTGTTCGACATCAACGTCGTCGGCATGGTCCGCGTGGCACGCGCGGCGTTGCCGTACCTGATGCGGTCGCCGTCGGCGGCGGTGGTCAACACCTGCTCGGTGGTCGCGGACGTCGGTGTGGTCGAACGGGCGCTCTACTCGGCGACCAAGGGCGCGGTGCGGTCGCTGACCTTGGCGATGGCCGCCGATCACCTGAAGAGCGGTATCCGCGTGAACGCCGTGAGCCCGGGCACCGCGGACACCCCCTGGGTGAGCCGACTGCTCCACGAGGCGCCCGACAGCGACGCGGCCGCCCAGGCCCTGCGCAGGCGCCAGCCGATGGGCCGCCTCGTCACGGCCGCCGAGGTCGCCTCGTCGATCTGCTATCTGGCCAGTCCGGCGGCCGCGTCCACGACCGGCACGATCCTGCCCGTCGACGGCGGCATGTCGGCGCTGCGGGTGTGATGTCGTGGTCACTGATGTCGATGGAACTGACACCCGATCGGAGAGTGCGTTGAGGCTGACAGGAAAGGTGGCCGTGGTGACAGGGGCCGCCGGCGGTATCGGCGCTGCGATCTGCCGCCGGTTCACCGAGGAGGGTGCCGCGGTGGTGGCGGCCGACGCCAACGAGAAACTGCTCGAGGAGCTCACCACCGAACTGCGGTCCGGCGGAGCGGCGATCATCGGCAGCGTCGCCGACATCGCGACCGACGGTGGCAACGCGTTGCTGGTCGAGACCGCGCAACGCGAGTTCGGCGGCCTGGATGTGTTCCACGCCAACGCGGCGGTGCAGATCATGGGTCATCCCGACACCACGGGCGAGGAGGCGTGGACGCGGCAGTTCCAGACCAACCTCTACGGCGCCGCGAGCGGAATGCGCGCCGCCGTACCGGCCCTGCGGTCACGGGGCGGCGGCGCCCTGATCATGACGGCCTCGGTGCTTGGCCTCGTCGGCGACCCGGACCTGGCCGCCTACGGCGCCATGAAAGGGGGACTGCGGGCGCTGTGCCGGTCCCTGGCGACCGCGTACGGCCCGGAAGGAATCCGGGTGAACACCATCTGCCCCGGTGACGTCGAGACACCGATGGTGGCCGAGTTCTTCGATTTCCAGGACGACCCGGCCGCCGCGCGTGCCGCCATCACGGACCGCTACCCCATGCGACGGTTTGCCGAGCCCCGTGATGTCGCCAATGCGGCGTTGTTCCTGGCCTCCGATGATTCCGCCTATATCACCGGTACCGATCTGATCGTCGACGGCGGTCTGCTGGCCCGGGTCTACTGATGAGCGTGCGGTGTAGCGTTGAGACGCCGTCGGTCGCCTGGTGGGGTGACCGGTTAAGGAGGGACCAACGGTGTCAGACGCGCTGAACCGAGGCCTTGATTTGCTGGAGTTGCTGGCGGCCAGGGGGGACTCCCGGGTCGGCGAACTCATGGACGAGCTGGGTGTTTCCCGGGCCACCGCCCACCGCATCATGGGCACGCTGGAAAGCCGCGGCTATGTCGAGCACATCCGCGAGGACCACAGCTGGCGGCTCGGACCGGCCGTCGCCGAACTGGCCGCGGGATTCGACTCGGCTTCCATCATGGCATTGGCGGCGCCGGCCATGGCCGACCTGCGGGCCACCAGCCGAGAGACGGTGAACCTGGGCGTGTTGCAGCGCAACCGCCTGGTGTGGGCGGCATCGTTCGACGGCGCGTATTCGTTGCGCCACACCACCGTGATCGGCGACGAGGTGCCGCTGCACTCCACGTCCGCGGGTAAGGCCGTGCTGGCTGCCCTCGACCCCGCCGAATGGGCCAAATTCCTTCCGCCGGAGCCGTATCCGGTCTTCACGGCGAACACCTTGCGTACGCGCAGTGCGCTCACCAAGAACGTCGACGAGGCGCGCAAACGGGGGTGGGCGCTCGACGTCGAGGAGATGGAGATCAGCGGTATCTGCGTCGGCGCGGCGATCCTGGGCCGTAACGGCAGGCCCGTGGCGGCCATGTCCGTGTGCTCGGTGGCGGGCCGCTGGCCGGAGGCCCTGCGCGACGAATTCGGCCGGTCGGTCCGGCGGTGGTGCGACCAGATCTCGGCCGAACTGAGTGCCGGGCACGGCGTCGACCGCGCCGGTGGGGACCCGGCACTGCACACCGCATAAGCCGCGCGCACGGTTCCAAGCTAATTCCAACCGCCGCCGATACCGTTTGCCCATGCGGATCAGGATCCTTGCTCTTGCGGTCGTGGCGACGTTGCTGGCCGGATGCGGGGGCAGCTCACTGGACGAGGCGAAGTCGTCGCTGCAGTCCACCCAGAAGCCCCAGGACGCGCCTGCCGACTCCGGCGGCGTGGAGATCACCGGCGACGCGTCGGCGCCGGTCAATGAAATCGCCATCAAGGCGATCGCCGACCTGCAGAAATACTGGACCGACGAGTATCCCCAGTTGTACGGCAAACCGTACGAGCCGGTCGCCGGTGGGTTCTACGCCGTGATGCCCTCGCAGGATGCTCCGCCGCCGTGCACGGAGGATCCCGCCGAGGTGTCGGGTAATGCGTTCTACTGCGCCAGCCAGGACGTCGTCGCGTGGGACGCGCAGGGGTTGCTACCCGATCTGCAATCCCGCTTCGGCGACTTCGTCATCCCCATCGTGCTGGCCCACGAATGGGGCCATGCCGTGCAGGGGCGGTCCAATTTCACCGCCCGCACGGTGACCAAGGAACTCCAGGCTGACTGCTTCGCCGGCGGGTGGGCCAAGCATGCCCAGGACACCGGTGTGTTCACGGCGTCGCCCGGTGACCTGGACACCGCGCTGGCGGGCATCCTCGAACTGCGCGACACCCCGGGAACAGTGCACATCGACACCTCCGCGCACGGCAGCGGGTTCGACCGGGTCAGCGCATTCCAGGACGGCTACGACAACGGGCCGCAGACCTGCAAGGGCTATCGCGACGACGACCCGGTGGTGGTCGAGTTGCCGTTCAGCAACGCCGAGGACGAGGCGCGCGGCGGCAACGCGCCGTATGACTCGATCATCAACGGGGTGCCCTACGACCTCGAGGACTACTGGACCCACGTGTACCCGAGCCTGACCGACGGCGAGCCCTGGACGCCGGTGGCCGGCCTGGAACCGTTCGACCCGGCCAGCCCGCCGACCTGTGGTGGCAGCCCAGCTGACGGTTTCGTGCTGTTCTACTGCGTCCCAGACGATTACGTCGGTTTCGACAACGTCGACACCATGCCGAGGGTGTACGACCAGGCGGGCGACTTCGCCGTGGCGACCCTGCTGGCCACGCAATACGCGCTGGCGGCCATGACGCGGGCCAACGACCAGGCCGACGAGAAGACGCAGTCGTTGCGGGGGGACTGCTTCGCGGGCGCCTACGCCGCCAGCGTGATCCTCGGCGACCGGTCCGACACCAGCAGCTACTCGATATCGCCCGGTGACCTCGACGAGGCCGTGATGGCGCTGCTGGTGTTCCGCGGCAGCGACGACGTCGACCGACAGGGCACGGGTTTCGATCGGATCCGGCACTACCGCAACGGGGTGCTCAACGGTCCGGCCGCGTGCCTGGACGGCGAATAGCGCGCGACGCTACCGGGTGTGGCCCTCCGCGGCGGTCTTGATCGCCGCAAGGGTCGCCGGAATGCCGGACACCGCTGCTGACCGGCGCTTCTCGATCTCGTCGGAGGCCTGCGGTCCGAAGCGTTCATGGAACCCGGCGATACCGGCGGGCAGGAATTCCCAGTTCTCGGTGAGTAGCGCGCCCGATCCATCGGCGGCGAAGGTGTAGCCCCAGTGCACCCAGCCGTCGTTGACCTCCCATGCGAACTCCTGGCCCGGTGTGGCCGCGACGACCCGACACCGCGTCTCCCAGGTGCGCTCCGGGGTCTCGTTGCGACCGGTGAACCAGGCGCCGACCCTGGGGCCACCTGGCTCGTCATCCCACCAGCAGGCCTTGCAGATCGGGCTCCACTGACCCATCTTCGTGACGTCGGAGACCAGCTCGTACAACGCGTCGGGCGTGGCGGCCACGGAGATCGACTCAGAGATCTTCAGTTGGTTCACGACTCGAGTCTGCCAGGGTCGGCCAGCCGGTTCACGAGTGCCAGGGTCTTTGCGGTGACGGCGGCCAGGGTGGCCACCTCGGTGGGACCCAGCGTCGCGCACACCCAGTCCCAATGCGCGGCAACCGCCTCGCCGGGCACCGGCCGCGACGTCAGCGCGGTGCCGTCGCGGTTCCAGCACACCGATTCGGACGTGGCGTCCCCCAGTGCCAGCCTGCCGTCGTAGACCAGCGGCCGCGACACCATGACCGCGCGCTGGTCGTCGACGGAATCAACTGTGCCCCAGCGTATCCGGCACGACTGCAGAATACGCAGCGGGGTGGTGGGGTCACCCCGGTGCAGGAATCGGATCCACGGATACACCGCGAAGACGTGAAAGCTGTGGTCGGCCGACGCCCAGGAGGCCAACCCGGGATGGTCGAGCAGACCGGTCGGCTGGCCCGCGAGCGCGGTACGTAGCCGCCCCACCAGCCGGTCGCCGTCGACCCGGTCGAGCAGCGGGCCGCCGAGCCAGTAGTCGTGTACCACGGCGGTGTCGAGCTGATCATCGAGTCCGGCCGCGGTGGCGATCTCGTCGAGATACGGCCACGCACCGTCGAAACCGCGTGCATGACCGGCGATCTCGGCTGCCCTGTCAGTGGTGCCGGCGTTGCCCAGTAGTACCGACGCATCGGGTGGACCGCAGTAGCCCAACTCGTTGGGCGGGTAGGCGAAGCTGGCGAACAGTGCCGCGCCGTTACGGGCCGAAGTGGTCATCGCCGGACCTCAGCAGTTCCAGGCCGGCGAGCGCCTCGGCGGCACCGGCCGCGGTGGTCTTCTCCACCACGAAGCCCATGTGGATGAGCACCCAGTCACCGGGCGCGAAGGTCTCCTCGGGCAGCATGCCGATGTTGACCTTGCGCTGGTCACCGGAGACCTCGACCAGCGCGACCTGGCCTTCGTAACCGTCCAGGACCCGGATCACCTGACCGGGGATGCCCAGGCACATCAGCGTTTACTCCGCGACAGTGGCTCCGCCGGTACGCGCAGCAGCGCGACGGCGTCGGCCACCGCCGCCAACGCGTTCGGGACCGCGGCCTCGACCGGAGTAGAGAGCCCGATCCGGTCCGCCACATCGCGCACCTGACACCCCACCACGATGGTGCGTGGCACCGTGCCGCCCAGTGCGCGCAGGCTCGCGAACACCGCGTCGGGGTTCATGCTGTGGGCATCGAGCCCCGGTGTCCCGGCAGCTGCGTCACGGTCGGCCTCGAACATCACGACGTGCCCGGGCGCACCGCGATCCGGGATGGCGTCGACGAGCACCAGGCCGTCCCAGCCGTCGAGCAGGTCATAGGCCAGGTGCATCCCGCGGATGCCGTAGTCGGTGACCCGGACCCCGTCCAGCGTGTCGCCGAGCCGGCGCACCACCTCGGAGCCGAAACCGTCGTCACCGAGGAAGATGTTGCCGATCCCGGCGACCAGGATGCGTGCCGGCACCGGCTACATCTGCCTCATCTTCAGGTAGCGCTGCACGTCGGGGATCGACCGCACCCCGACCACCACTCCGGCCACCAGGACCACGGCGATCACACCTGTTGCGACCCAACCAATCACGTCCATGTTGAACTCCTTTCCGACAGTGGTTCGATTTCATCCGGCGAGAAGTACAGGTACCGCCCGTACCACTCGTGCAGTTCGGCCGCCGGGTCATCCTCGAGGACCACGGCGACGTGTCGGCCCCCGTCGACGTCTTCGAGCACCGCGGTGACCCGGGCGGTCTGGCCCACCACGAACATGTCCTGGGCGTCGGCGCGCCGCGACGGCCGTAACCGCACGCGGCTGCCACGCGCCACCCGGACCCCGTTCACGAGCACCGCGTCGGTATCGGGTGCGACGGCGTTGTCGGCCAGCGGATCCCACCAGTCCAAGTTCTCCTGGCCATGCGGGGCCTCTTCCGGGAGCAGACCCGGTTGTGCGGCGTGGGGATCGCGGAGCACACCGTGCAGATCGAGCATCGCCTCGGCCGACATCGAGTCGCACTGGTCGATGATGCGCGCGGCCAGCGGATCGGTGGCCCGGGCCTGCGCCTTCTCCTCATCGGTCATGGTCATCACGCGCAGCGTGAGGATCTCGTCGATCTCGGTCGAATCGTAGAGTGCGCCCTTGCTCTGCTCGGCGATCTCCGGATGGTCGTAGAGGATGATGGGGGAGATCAGCACCAGGTCGTCCGTGCCGGCCGGACCCGCCAGCACCGGGAAGCAGCGGTGGTGCTCACAGCGGTCCACCGCGGCCCGCACGTCGGGGATGTCCGTGGGCGGTTCGAGCAGTGACACGAAACGGCCGGACACCGCCTCGGAGATGACGTGCGCCCCGATCATCGACCGGGCGATCGCATCCCGGCGGTCGTGGGCCACGGCGCCGACGTTGCGGACCGTGACGGTGACGCGGTGCAGCGCACCGTCGATGTCCACACCGATGTCGAGTTCGCCGTGGATGCAGCAGCGTTCGCGGACCAGCCGTCCCTCGGCCTCGGGCACGTCATCGATGGTGACATCGGCATGGGCCGAGATCGGAAAGCTGCACCCGCCCGGCGTCAGTTCGACCGGGCCGAAGGACAATTCGACCTCGACGGCCTCGTCCCAGGTCAGCCACGATCCGGAAGCGGTGACCAGTTCGTCGACCGGCTCGAACTCCCCGCCAGGCCCGCGCCGCTCGGCGCGCCGCTGCTGCAGTTGCAGGAAACGCACCACGACGCGGATGCTGTCGGCGTCGCGCAGCAGCACCTGCGCCGAGATCGAGTCGTCCTCACCAAGACCCGCGGCGGCCGCGCCAGGCGGCCCGAGAACGCCGAACTGCCAGCGGGCCTGGTTCTTGCTCGACGTGGCCCGATACGGGTAGAGCAGATACCCCTCGTAGAGCACGGCGTCGGCGACGGTGCGGGCATGAGCCCAGTGCTCGCTCATCTGACCCGCTCCCGGTCGAGCAGAGCGGCCACGGCATCATCGTTGTCCAGCAGTCCGTGCGCCGCCTTGTATCCGGCCAGTGCCGACATGGTGTCATGGGACAGCCGGACCCAGCCGCGGTCGGGATAATGCTGGGCGATCAACTCACGCCACACCGCGACGGGCATGTCGACGTGGTCGTCGCAGTCCCAGGACACCTGCGATACCGAGAAGCCGCCGACTCCCTTGGTGAAAATCGTTCCGGAGAACAGGAATTGCAGCGGCACGGCGCCGTCACGCAGCGCGTGCAGATATTTCGAGGCGGCCACCTCGAAGTCGTACGTGCACACCAGAGGTAGGCGGACGGTGGTGGCGCCGGTGAAACCGGGCACCATCGCCGTGGCGTGTTGCCAGACGAACGTCCGCTGCGTGTCGGTCCAGCGCTCCCGCGGCCCGAAGAGATCGGTCAACCCCGCGGCTTCGGCGTCGGAATAGTTACGCCGCATCGGCTCGATCCGCACCTGGGCTCGCAGCGCGATGGCGTGTACCGGATCATCACCCTGGACCGACACGCCCACCTCGGCGGTCAGCAGCGGGGTTACGGCATAGGGCTCGGGTGCGACGTCCAGTACCGCGAAGCTGACGTCGGTCATTGCGGCACCGCTTTGGCACGGTCGGCCACCTGGTCGAAGAAACCCTCGACGAACCGTTCGGCGTCCCGGCCGCCGTCGAAACCTCGCCACAGCATCCGCAGCCCTCCGACGAACTCGTAGCACACGTCGATCGGTACCAGAAAGCATTGTGCGGAACCGGTTTCGGGCATCCGGACCAGCAGGGCCTCGACATCGTCGGTGAGCATCGCAAGCCGTGGCTCGCCGCCCGCGAGGCTGTCCCAGCCGCTCAGATCGAGTTCTGACTCGCAGGCACCGGCCGGGCCGGGGTAGAACGCGACGATGCGACCCAGTGCCGAGTTGCGGAAGAAGAATGCCAGCCCAACTGGGATCTCCCACCCATCCCAGGTGGGCCGGTCGATGGAGAAACCCGGGAAGGCGAGGTAGCGATCCGGCACTGCCCGGTAGCGCAGCTCGGCGCCGGCATCGGTGAACAGGAGATAGCAACCGCGGCAGACGCACATCAATTGGCGCCCGGCCACATTGACGACGTGCTGGTGTTCGTCGGCGATCTGCTCGGAACACATCTCGCAGCGTTCGCCCACTGGTTCCGGTGGCCGCCGGTTGGTGATCCGCGACAGCACGTCATAGGGCGTCGTCATGCTGTCAACCCTGTCGGTTCGGCAGTCATGGCCAGGCTCAGCACCCCGTCGCGGACGAGCAACGGCAGCGGCTGCAGATGGCGGTCGACACCGTCCCGGCCCGCGCCGGCATGCACGACGTCGTAGTGCGCGTGGCAGCGGGGGCAACGCAGCACCGGATCGCGGGTGCCGATGACACGGTGCAGGGCCGCACCCGCCATGGAACCGTCACACCCGGGGCAGTGGTCCCGATAGGCGAACAGTTCGTCGCCGACGCGGCACGCCAGCACCACGGTTCCGTCGACGTCGTACCCGCCCACCTCGCCCGGTTCCAGCGCCGCGATGTCCGGCACGGCGTGCCAGCTGGTGGGCTGACGGGGGTGCAGATGGCCCAGCAGCGACTCGGCCGGGATCACCGGGGCGGCAGTCGATTCCGAGACAACCACTTGAACAGCCGTCACCTCGGGTGCCGCCGATCGGACCGCGTCCTCGACGGCCAGTTCCAGGGTGACCGCCGACGAGGGACAGCTCTTGCAGCTACCGTCGAACTGCAGGCGTGCGGTGTGCTCGCCGGCAGCTCCTGGCACGATGTCGAGCAGATGCACGTCACCGCCGTGCGAGCCGAGGTAGGGTCGCACGGATTCCAGCGCATCCGACACCCGCCGGTGCATGTCGTGCGGATGGAGGCCGTGCACCAGCAGCAGGCTGGCCACCAGGTCGTCGGCGGCGAAACGGCCGAGGAGGTCGGCGTTGTCGGTCAGGCCGACGATACGTGCCAGGGCGGCGCCGTAGAGATCGACGACCTCGCGCACCAGCTGTTCGGCCCGCTCCCGCGCCACCGTGCCGCCCGACGAACTGGCGTCGAGCAGGGTTTCGATCCGCTGGCCCGCCGTGCGCCAGTGCTGTTCTTCGGGCTCCACCGCACGGCCGGCCATGCCTCACTCCCCGGTTGCGGTCTGCGTCGGAGAGTGCAACCGCTCCAACGTCTTACCTTGCCCGAGATACATGTGCACGCCGCACGGCAGGCACGGGTCGAAACTGCGCACGGTGCGCATGATGTCGATGCCCTTGAAGTTCTCGCGATCGTTCTCCTCGAAGATGGGCTGCCCCTGGACCGCGTCCTCATACGGCCCCGGCGTGCCGTAACTGTCGCGCGGGTTGGCGTTCCACGGTGTCGGCGGATACGGGTGGTAATTCGCGATCTTGCCGTCGCGGATGACCATGTGGTGGCTCAGTACGCCGCGCACCGCCTCGGTGAACCCGCACCCGATGCCCTCGTCGGGCACGTCGAACTTCTCCCATGTCCTGGTGCGGCCCGCCCTGATCTCGACCAGTGCCTTCTCGGCGAAGTGCAGCGCGGCCGCGGCCGCGTAGGCCTGGAAGTAGGTGCGGGCGCGGTTGCGCTCCAACGTGTTCGACCCGTGCTTGGGCACGTGCCACTCGAACTCGACCGGACCCCGCAACGCCGTCTTCGGGAGATTGATCTGCACACTGTGTCCGGTGGACTTGACGTAGCCGATGTCGACCAAGCCGGCCAGCGCGGTCGACCACATTCTGGCGAGCGCGCCACCGCCGGTGTCCAGGGCCAGGTGATCGGTGCCGTCGAACCAGCGCGGCGACATCACCCAGCTGTACTTGTCGTCCATGTCCCGCTTCTGCGGGCGCGGGTTGGTGTGCTGGTTCCAGGGGTGCCTGCGGTCCACCGGATTACCCAGCGGATCGGTCTTGACGAACATCTCCTGATCGGTCCAGTCGTCGTAATACGAACTGCCCAACAGGATCCTGATGCCGAGATTGATGTCCACCAGTGAGTGCGTGACCAGCTTGCCGTCGACCACCACACCCGGAGTGACGAACATCGCGTCACCCCAGCGTTCCATGTCCTTATAGGCGAAGTTGCACACCTCGGGGTCCTGGAAACTGCCCCAGCAGCCGAGTAGCGTGCGCCGCAGACCGACCTTCTCGTAGCCGGGGATGGCGTCGTAGAAGAAGTCGAACAGGTCGTCGTGCATGGGCACGACCTTCTTCATGAACTCGACGTAGCGCATCAACCGGCTCATGTAGTCGGTCATCAACTGGATGGTGGCCGACGTGCCGATACCGCCGGGGTAGAGCGTGGAGGGGTGGACGTGCCTACCCTCCATGAGGCAGAACATCTCGCGGGTGTACCGGCTGACCTGCAGTGCCTCGCGGTAGAACTCCCCGGTGAACGGGTTGAGCGCCCGCATGATGTCGGCAATGGTCTTGTAGCCGTGGGCATCCGCGTGTGGTGACGGTGTGTTCTCGGCCTTGGCGAGCACGCTCGGGTTGGTCTCCGACACCATCTTCTCGCAGTAGTCGACCCCCACCAGGTTCTCCTGGAAGATGTTGTGGTCGAACATGTACTCGGCGGCCTCACCGAGATTGATCAGCCACTCACCGAGATGCGGCGGCTTCACGCCGTAGGCCATGTTCTGGCAGTAACACGAGCAGGTGGCATGGTTGTCACCGCAGATCCCGCAGATCCGGCTGGTGATGAAGTGTGCGTCGCGGGGGTCCTTACCCTTCATGAAGATCGAATAGCCACGGAAGATCGACGACGTGCTGTGGCATTCCACCACTTCACGGTTCTCGAAATCGATCTTGGTGTAGATGCCGAGGCTGCCCACGATTCTGGTGATCGGATCCCAGGCCATCTCGACGAGTTGGCCGGGTTCGTTCTTCATCTGAGACGGCTCGGGGATGATCGTTGTCATCGGATTTCGCTTTCGTCTGTGAAGCGGTTGGCCTACCAGGTGCGGCGCGCGCCTGTGGTGAGTTCACGGCCGGGATGGCGCCACTTGGGTTCCTTGTCCACGGTCTTGCCTGTGATGGAGCGCAGATTGCGGATCACCGAGCCGTACAGGCCCGATGCGGTGGTGGACAGTTTGCCGCCAGGAGGCTCGTCCATGAACGGCATGAACTTGTCGGGGAATCCGGGCATGGTGCACCCGATGCAGATGCCGCCGACGTTGGGACAGCCACCGATACCATTTATCCAACCACGTTTGGGGACATTGCATTTCACCACGGGGCCCCAGCAGCCGAGCTTGACGATGCACTTCGGTGAACCGTATTCGGTCGCGAAGTCGCCCTGCTCGTAGTAGCCGGCGCGGTCGCAACCTTCGTGCACCGTGTTGCCGAACAGCCACTTGGGGCGCAGCGCATCATCGAGGGGGATCATCGGTGCCTGACCGGTGGCCATGTAGAGCAGGTAGGTCAGGGTTTCCGACAGGTTGTCGGGATGGGTGGGGCAGCCCGGCACGCAGACGATGGGGATCCCGGCCTTGCTCTTCCATTCCCAGCCGAGGTAATCCGGCACGCCCATGGCGCCGGTGGGGTTGCCTGCCATCGCGTGGATGCCACCGTAGGTGGCGCACGTACCGACCGCCACCACCGCGGTGGCCTTGGGGGTCAACCGGTCGAGCCACTCACTGGTGGTCATCGGCTGCCCGGTGGCGGGGTCATTGCCGAACCCGCACCAGTACCCCTCGTTGTGCAGTTGCTCGTTGGGGATGGATCCCTCGACGACGAGGACGAACGGTTCGAGTTCGCCACGATCGGCCTTGAAGAACCATTCGAGGAAATCGTCGGCGCCACCGGTGGGTCCGCACTCGAAGTCGATGAGGGGCCAGTGGACCGCGACCTTGGGAAGGCCCGGCAGGGCGCCGAGAGCGATCTCCTCGACCGTGGGCTGGGTGGCGGCAGTCAGCGCCACCGAATCGCCGTCACAACTCAGACCTGCATTGATCCACAGAACGTGGATCAGTGTTTCTTCTGCTTTGACTGCTGCTTCCGTGGGCATGCTGCAGCTTTCCGGGGCGGGCTATACCCCTGCGCCGCCGGAGTCGACCGTCGGCCCACTTGCGCGGCGTTGTTTTCGGGTCTACTCCTGGCTCTCAGTGATGTCAATCACATGTCAGAAGCTCTCATTGTGTTGACATCCTGAACTGTTTCCCGGCGCGGCCGAAAATTAACTGAGGGACGTGCTGTCGCCCGCGACGAACCGTCGGAGCCAGCCGAACCAGGCCGACATACCGTCGCCGGTGCGGGCGCTGACCGGCAGGATGGTGGCCGCCGGATTGACCTCGCGGACTCCTGCGATGTAGCGGTCGACGTCGACGTCGAGGTAAGGCACCAGATCGATCTTGTTGAGCAGCACCACATCCACGGACCTGAACATCACGGGGTATTTCAGCGGTTTGTCCTCACCCTCGGTGACCGAGTAGACCATGGCCTTGGCGTGTTCACCGACATCGAACTCTGCCGGGCAGACCAGGTTGCCGACGTTCTCGATGATGACCAGATCGAGCGCCGGCAGGTCGAGACCCTGCAGGGCCCGGTTGACCATCGGAGCGTCGAGGTGGCATTCCCCGCCGAAGCCGTTGTTGGTGTTCAGCAGTGAGATCTGCGCGCCGCGCCCGGCGAGTCTTTCGGCGTCGATATCGGTGGCGATATCGCCTTCGATGACGCCCACCGCCAGTTCTCCGGCCAGCTCGTCCAGGGTGGCGCCCAGCACCGTCGTCTTACCCGAACCGGGTGAGCTCATCAGGTTGAGCGCACGAATTCCGTTGGACTCGAACGCCTGCCGGTTGTAGTCGGCGCGCACGTCGTTCTCGGCGAATATCGATTCGAGTACGTCGACGCGCTGCGCCCCGGTCCGGTACCCGCTGTGGTCGCCATGGTCATGGGCGTCCTCGACCCCGCCGGAGTGCGGATGGTCGTGCTCATGCACGGTACCGTCGTCGTGGCGGTGAAACCTGCCCATACTCCCAGCCTTTCAGGTCACATCCAGCGAGGTGACCAGGAACTCGTTACCGCGCACCACTTCGACATCGGCGCTGTCACACCGCGGGCACAACACCGACCAGCGGGACTCGATGAGCGAGCGCTGCCGGCAACTCCGGCATACCACTTCGGCCGGGACGAACTCGAGTTCGAGCTCGGCGTCGGCCATGTCCTCATGATCGCGCACCATCGACCAGCAGAATTCCAGCGATTCGGGCACGACCTGGCGCAGCGCGCCGACCTGCACGCGTACGACATCGACGTGGCGGTCGCCGGCATGGGACCGCACGACGCCCGCGATCGCATGGCAGAGCGACAATTCGTGCACCGTTTCATGCTGCCCCCTCGGCGGCCGCCGCGTCGCTCTGTCGACCACAGAAATGCGCAGACTTTCTGTGCCAAATTGTGATTGTCGACACAATTTGCCCGGTCTAGCCTGAACGTAGCCGACTCGTGCCGATCAGCCCATTTGGCGCGGGAGGTGCTTGCTGCTCAGGAGGTTCATGAGGGGCACCAGAAGCGATCCCGCGGTTCGAGTGCGCTGCCGCCTGGACATCACCGGAGTGGTCCAGGGGGTGGGGTTCCGCCCCGCGGTGGCGCGTATCGCGGCCGGTGTCGGTGTGCACGGATTCGTGTACAACGACTCGGGCTCGGTGCACTGCGAGTTCGAAGGCGCGGCCGCCGCGGTCGACGCCGCGGTCGCCGCGATCCGTCCCGGGGCGCCACCGATGGCGCGCATCGACGAGGTCCGGGTGACGTCGCTCGCGCCGCTCGGCGAACGCGGGTTCCGCATCGTCGAGAGCATGCGCACCGCTGCCGGGCGGACAGTGGTGCCGCCCGATATCGCACTGTGCGCCGACTGCCTCCGCGAACTGCGGGATCCCGCCGATCGCCGGTTCGGTCACCCGTTCATCACGTGCACCAACTGCGGACCGCGGTACACCGTGATCACCGATCTGCCCTACGACCGGCCGGCCACGACCATGGCGGCGTTCCCGATGTGCCCCGCCTGTGCAGCCGAGTACGGCGATCCACTGGACCGCCGGTTCCACGCGCAGACCATCGCATGCCGGGACTGCGGCCCCCGGTTGTCGTGGCTGGGTGTCGGTACCGAGTCCGACCCGGTGACGGCCGCGGCCGCGGTGATCCGCTCGGGTGGCATCGTGGCCGTCAAGGGTGTCGGGGGGTACCACCTGGCGTGCCGCGCCGACCTGCCCGACACCGTGGCCGAGCTGCGCCGACGCAAGACGAGGCCCGCCAAGCCCTTTGCCGTCATGGCCGCCGATCTTGCTGCGGCACAGCGTATTGCCGAGGTGGGCCCCGCCGCGGCGGCACAGTTGACCTCACCGTCGGCGCCGATCGTGGTGATGCCGGGCCGCGATCCGCTGATCGTGGCCGCCGTGGCTCCCGGTCTGCGGGACGTCGGGGTCATGCTGGCCTATTCGCCTCTGCATGTCGTCCTTTTCGACTCGCTGTTCGACGGCGGAACGCCGGTGCCGTTGGTGATGACGTCGGCCAATCAGGGTGGCTCGCCGATCGTGTACCGCGAGCAGGATCTGGACTGGATCGACGGGTTGGCCGACGGTGTGCTGACGCACGACCGTGCCATCCATGTGCCCTGCGAGGATTCGGTGCTCACCGTTGCCGGCGATGGCAGCGCCGTGCCCATTCGCCGTTCGCGCGGCTACGCGCCGCTGCCCGTCACGGTGGATGCGGTCGGCACCGACGCGGTGATCCTGGCCACCGGAGGTGACCTGAAGACCACCTTCTGCCTGATGGGGAAAGACGGCCGGGCGCACATGTCGTCGCATCTGGGCGACATGGCAGACCCGCGCACGCAGGCGTCGTTCGAATCGGCCTACAGCCATCTGGCGGCGATGACCGATCGCACACCGACGGTGATCGCCCGGGACCTGCATCCCGGTTACGCCACCACGCACTGGGCGCAGCGCCGGGGCGGCGAGATCATGGGCGTCCAGCACCATCATGCCCACGCGGTGTCACTGCTGGCCGAGCATGACCGCCTCGGCGACCGGATGGTCGCGGTCGCCTTCGACGGCACCGGTTACGGTACCGACGGAACCATCTGGGGTGGCGAGCTTTTGGTGATCAACGAACCCGCGGAGTTCACCAGGGCCGGCCATCTGGCACCCTTCGCGTTGCCCGGCGGTGACGGCGCCGCGCGCCGGCCTGCCCGGATCGCCCTCGACCTGCTCCACCGCGCCGGTGTCGAATGGGATCCGCGGCTGCCCTGCGTCGCCGCCGTCGACGACACCGGACGCCATGTGCTGGCCCAGCAGATCCCGCGCGGTGTCGGCCTGGTGCCGACCAGCAGCATGGGCCGGTTGTTCGACGCGGTGTCGAGCCTGCTCGGCGTCTGCCAGGACGTCACCTACGAGGGTCAGGCGGCCGTCGAATTGGAGCACCTGGCGCGTGCCGGTCGGGCAGTGCCGATCGATTTCGACGTCCACGCGGGCGTACTCGATCCGTTGCCGGTGATCGCGGGCCTCGTCGACGGGTTGCGCGCCGGGCGGGAGGCAGCCGATCTGGCCGCCGGCTTCCACCATGCCGTGATCCGTGCGACTGCCGCGGCGGCCACCCACTGTGCCGTGGCAGCAGACACCGGCACCGTCGGCCTGACCGGTGGTGTGTTCGTCAACCGGCTGTTGCTCGACGGGCTGCGTGACCGGCTGAGCGACAATGGTTTCGAAGTGTTGACTCATACCGTGCTGCCGTGCAACGACGGCGGTCTGGCGCTGGGGCAGGCGGTGATCGCCGCATCCGCGCGCGCCGCAACGACTGACACGACGACTTCACCAGAAAAGAAGACGAGGAGTGGCGTATGTGCCTAGGAATTCCCGGCAAGGTCGTCGAGATCTGGGACGAAGCGGGTACGCGGATGTCGACGGTCGATTTCGGCGGCACCACCAAGACGGTGTGCCTGGCGTATCTGCCCGATATGGAGATCGGCGAATACACCATCGTGCATGCGGGTTTCGCGATCGCGCGACTCGACGAGGCGTCGGCGAACGAAACATTGAAGATGTTCGAAGACCTGGGTGTGCTCGACGAGGAGCTGTCGGGCACCGAGGGGCAGAGCAGGAGGGATCCGGCATGAAGTACCTCGACGAGTTCCGCGATCCGGTGGCCGCCCGGACACTGGTGGACCAGATCAAACGTCGCGCCAGCCGCACCTGGACCATCATGGAAGTGTGTGGTGGGCAGACACATTCGATCATCCGCAACGGTATCGACCAGCTGCTCGGGGACAGCGTCGAGTTCATCCACGGCCCCGGCTGCCCGGTGTGCGTGACGCCGCTGGAGATGATCGACCGCGCGTTGGAGATCGCCGGCCGAGACGATGTCATCTTCTGCTCGTTCGGCGACATGCTGCGGGTGCCCGGCAGCCATCAGGATCTGTTCAGCGTGCGGGCGCGGGGCGGCGACGTCCGCATCGTGTACTCACCGCTGGACGCCACCCGGGTGGCCGCCGACAACCCGGACAAGAAGGTGGTGTTCTTCGGCGTCGGATTCGAGACCACCGCGCCGGCCAACGCGATGTCGGTGGTGCACGCGCAACGGTTGGGCCTGACCAACTTCTACCTCCTGGTATCGCATGTGCTGGTGCCGCCGGCGATGCGGGCGATCCTCAGTTCGCCGACCAATCGTGTCGAAGGCTTCCTCGGCGCAGGCCATGTCTGCACGGTGATGGGGACATCGGAGTACGGTCCGCTGGTCGACGAGTTCAGCGTGCCGATCGTGGTGTCCGGTTTCGAACCGCTGGACCTGCTCGAGGGAGTGCGCCAGCTGGTCGACCTGCTCGAGGACGGTAAGGCCGAGTTGCGCAACGCATACCCGCGCGCCGTCAACGCGCAGGGCAACACCGTGGCGCAGCAGACCCTGGCCGACGTCTTCGCCGTGACAGACCGGCAGTGGCGCGGTATCGGCATGATCCCGCAGTCGGGCTGGACATTGTCACCGCGCTACGCGCAGTTCGACGCCGAGCTGCAGTTCGGCGTCGGGCATCTGCAGGTGGAGGAATCCAAGGAGTGTCACAGTGGTGAGGTGCTGCAAGGTCTGCTGAAACCCAACGAGTGCCCGGCATTCGGTAAGTCGTGCACACCGCGCACACCGCTGGGCGCGACGATGGTCTCCAGCGAAGGCGCCTGCGCGGCGTACTACCAGTTCCGGCGGCTGGAGGTCCCTGCCCATGCCTGATTCCCCCGTGACCATCGATCCGGCGGACTGGGTGTGCCCGCTGCCGCTGCGGGAGACCAAGCGGATCGTGCTCGGTCATGGTGGTGGAGGCATCCTGTCCGAGGAACTGATCGAGAACCTGTTCCTGCCGGCCTTCGGTTCGGCCGGGGGACCGTCGCGGGATTCGGCGGTCCTCACGGTCACCGGCGGTGGCAGCATCGCCATCAGCACCGATTCCTATGTGGTGCAACCGTTGTTCTTCCCGGGCGGAAACATCGGGGACCTGGCCGTCAACGGCACGGTCAACGACCTGGCGTGCAGCGGGGCCCAGCCGATCGGCCTGACGGCCGGGTTCATCATCGAGGAGGGTCTGGAACTGGAGGTCCTCGGCGCCATCGCCGAGACCATGGGCAAGGCCGCGGCGCATGCCGGTGTCGGCATCGTGACCGGCGACACCAAGGTGGTCCAGAAGGGCGGTGCCGATCAGCTTTTCGTCAACACCGCAGGGGTCGGCGTGATACCGGACGGAGTCGATCTGTCGCCGACCCGAACCGCACCCGGTGACCACATCATCGTGTCGGGCAACATCGGTGAGCACGGCGTGGCGATCATGAGCGTGCGGGAGGGGATCGACTTCGGCACGGTGGTCACCACCGACAGCGCGCCGCTGCACCGACTTGTCGCCGCGATGCTCGCAGTGGCGGACCCGGGTGCGGTGCACACGCTGCGCGACCCGACCCGGGGCGGTCTGGTGGCATCGGTCGTCGAGATCGCGCGCGCTGCCGCCGTAGGCGTCGAACTCGACGAGGCCGCGATCCCCGTCCCGGACACCGTCAGATCGGCGTGTTCATTTCTAGGCCTCGACCCGCTGCAGGTCGCCAACGAAGGCAAGATGGTGGCCTTCGTCGCACCCGAGCACAGCGAGGAGGTACTGGCGGCCATGCGGTCCCGGCCCGAGGGTGAGCGGGCGACGGTGATCGGGCGTGTCGTCGCCGAACACCCCGGCATGGCGGTGGGCAAGACCCCGTTCGGCACCACCCGGGTGATCGAACGCGAACTGGGCGAACAGCTTCCGCGGATCTGCTAACCGCTCCACCATTGGCGGTGCACCAGCAGGCAGCGGGCGGTGTCCAATTGCGGTGCGAGATAGCACGGCTGCACCGCGGCAGCGCCGGTGAAGTCCTGGCCTGCGGTGTATCCGTTGGTCACCACCGCGGTGGCCAGGCCCGCCCCGATCGCCGACCGCAGGCCCACCGCCGAATCCTCGACGGCCAACACGTCGCGCGCCCCGACGCCGAGCTCCGCCATGGCCCGCAGGTACACCTCCGGATCGGGTTTCAGGTGCGTCACATCGTCACCGGTGACGACCACTTCGGCGACGCCGTCTCCCAGCACACACCGCACGAGCGGGTCGACCCATGCACGGCTGCCGGTGGTGGCGACCGCCACGTGCACACCGTGGGCGCGCAGATCGGCGATCAACTCGGGTAGCCCCGGCCTCGGAGTCATCCCACCCTCGACGATGCGGCGTTCGAACAGCGTCGTCTTCGTGCGGTGCACGTCGGCTGCCAACGCCTCGGCGGTGTCGTCGCCGTACCCGCGGGCGCGCAGGTCGTGCGCGATCCGCCGCCGCCCACCCGTGATGGTCAGCAGGTCACCGTATTCGTCGGGGCTCCAGGCGATGTCGAGTCCATGGGCGGCGAACGCGGCATTGAACGCGGGCCGGTGACCATCACGTTCGGTGTCGGCCAGTGTCCCGTCGACATCGAAGATCACCGCCTTCAGTGTCATCGTCTGACACGGTGTCATCGTCTGATACGGCTCGATGCGACATGGGCCACCGCGGTCGGGGTGAGTCCGAGATGGGCGGCGACTTCGGCGCCCGGGCCGCTGTCGCCGAACCGGTCGATGCCGATCACAGCGTCGCGGGGTCCCGCCAGCGCGCGCCAGCCGGTGGTGACACCCGCTTCGATCCACACCACCGGAGCGTCCGGCAGGGTGTAGCGGCCCGCGGTCAGCGCCTGGTCGAGGCTTTCGCGGCACATCACCGACAGCACCGCCGCGGTGATACCCCAGGTGGCAAGGAGGTCGGCCGCATCGAGGGCCAGCGTGACCTCGGATCCGCTGGCGGCCAACACGATATCGGCATGGACGGCGGGGCGGACCAGCCGTGCGCCGTACCGACGCACCTCGTCGAGGGCTCCGCCGCCGAGCACCGGAAGGTCCTGCCTGCTCAGGATCAGCGCGGTCGGACCGTCGGTGTTCTCGGCGGCCAGCTGCCAGGCCAGCGCGGTCTCGGCGGCATCGGCGGGTCGCAGCACCGTGAGCCCGGGGATCAGCCGCAGCGACTCGACGTGTTCGACCGGTTGATGGGTGGGACCGTCCTCGCCGACATGCACCGAATCGTGGGTGAACAGATAGATGACGGGCAGTTTCATCAATGCCGACAAGCGCAGGGCAGGCCGCAGATAATCGGCGAACACCAGGAAGGTGCTGCCGAACGGGCGCAGCCCGCCGTGTACCGCCATACCGTTCATGACGGCCGCCATCGCATGCTCGCGGATCCCGAAATGGATGGTGCGGCCGGCGAAGTCGGCGGGGCTGACGTCGCCGCCGGGGATCGCGGTGTTGGTTGATGCCGCCAGGTCGGCCGATCCGCCGACCAGTCCCGGGTAGACCTCGGCCAGTGCCTTGAGCGCGGCTCCGGATGCCTTGCGGGTGGCGGCTTTACCGCCCGCGGCCGCCCCGTCCGCCAACGGCGTCAGGACGGCAGGGTCATCGGCCACCGGGATGGTGTCCAGCGGGAAGTTCGCCGAGCAGTCCGCGTGGTCAGCTTGCCACCGCGCATGTTCGGCCATCCAGCGGTCGTGGGCGGCCTTACCGCGCGCGGCGACCGCTGCGGCCGTCGCCCCGACCGCAACCGGGACGTGGAAATGTGTGTCGGGCCAGTCGAATCGCGCCCGCATGGCCGCCAGGCCGTCGCTCCCGAGCGGACTGCCGTGGGCCTTCGATGTTCCCTCGACGGCGGTGGCGCCGTACCCGATGGTGGTGCGCACCCGGATGAAGGTCGGCCTGCCGTCAGAGTCGGCCGCGGCGGTGAAGGCGCGGTCGAGGGCGGGCACGTCGTTGCCGTCATCGACCGACAACACCCGCCAGCCGTACGCCTGGAAACGGCCTTCGGCATCGTCACCGCAACTCTGCGATGCGGGTCCGTCGATCGTGACGTCGTTGTCGTCGAAGATGACGATCAACCTGTCCAGCCGCAGGCGTCCGGCCAGCGAGGCGGCTTCGTGGCTGATGCCCTCCATCAGATCACCGTCACCGGCGAGCACCCAGGTGCGGTGCGCGACGACGGTGTGCGCGTCGGTGTTGCAGCGGGCGGCCAGCATGCGTTCGGCGAGCGCCATCCCGACAGCATTGGCGATCCCCTGACCCAAAGGGCCCGTTGTGGTTTCGACGCCAGGTGTGTGGCCGTATTCGGGGTGTCCCGGGGTCAGCGAGCCGAGCTGACGAAACCGGCGCAGTTCGGCGAGCGGGACGTCGTAACCGAAGACATGCAGCAGCGCGTACAGCAGTGCCGAACCGTGCCCGGCCGACAGCACGAAGCGGTCGCGGTCGGGCCACCGCGGATCGGCGGGGTCGTGGCGCAGGTGCCGAGACCACAGCGTCCAGGCGATCGCGCTGGTACCCAGCGGCAGGCCGGGGTGGCCGCTGTTGGCCGCCTGGACCGCGTCGGCGGACAGGAACCTCAGGGTGTTGATCGCCAGCTGATCGAGTTCGTCTGTCCGGGAGCTTGTTTGGCTCTGGGTGGGGCTGGTGGTCATCGCGCGATGAGCCTCTCGGTGTCGTCGAAGGTGGGGGACAGCGCCGATCGCAGGGCGGCGGCGCGGTCAGGCATCTCACCGGGCCCGGTGAACAGGGCGGACCCGGCGCAGAACACGTCGGCACCGGCCGCCGCCGGCCCGGTGATGGTGGCGGGCCCGATCCCGCCGTCGACCTCGAGTTCGATGTCGAGGCGGCGCCGGTCGATCTCGGCACGCGCCGCGGCGATCTTCGGTTCCATGCTGGACAGGTAGCGTTGCCCGCCGAAGCCGGGGTTCACCGTCATCACCAACAGTAGATCGGTGACGTCGAGGACATCGACCACGGCGGCCAGCGGTGTGGCCGGGTTGAGCGCCACCCCTGCGCGGGCCCCGAGATCCCTGATGGCGCAGAGGGTTCGGTGCAGATGGCGACACGCCTCGGCATGCACGATCACGATCTCGCAGCCGGCCTTCACCCACAGCGGCAACATCGGGTCGGGATCGTCGACCATCAGGTGGGCCTCGAACCCGATGCCGACGAGCTCGCGGTTGGCTGCGATGACGTCGGGGCCGAAAGTCAGGTTGGGCACGAACCGGCCGTCCATCACATCCCACTGGATGCGGTCGATACCGGCGCGTTCGATATCGGTGACGTCGCGGCCGAGTTCGGCGAAGTTGGCGGGCAGCACCGATGCGACGAGCTTGGGGGCGGTCATGGCGCGATGTTAGGCAGCCCGGTGGTGGAGCCGATTCCCCGTGCGGGGGGAAATTCAGGGTGAGGTGTGCCAGGGGGCCGCGACAAAAAGGCCATTCCGACAATTGCCCTCGACCTTTATCGTGTACGCATGACGGCGGCTGTGGCGGGATCGACACCGGTTCGGGTGGTGCTCATCGATGACCACGAAATGGTGATCGAGGGATTGAAGGCCATGTTGGCCTCGTTCAAGAACCGGGTTCGCGTAGTCGGAGAAGCCGTCGGCGCCGAAAATGCACTCGCCGTCATTGCCAGTCTGGATCCCGACATCGTCCTGTGCGATGTGCGGATGCAGGGCGCCAGCGGCCTCGATCTGTGCCGGGCGATCCGTGAGCGCGATCCCGATCGCAAAGTCATCCTGCTGTCGGTTTACGACGATGAGCAGTATTTGTTCCAGGCATTGCGGGTGGGTGCCTCCGGCTACCTGTTGAAGGGCATCAGCAGCGACGAACTGGTGCGCCAGCTCGAATACGTGCACGCGGGGTCCACCGCGATCGATGCGGGTCTGGCGGCCCGTGCCGTCGACACCGCCGCGCGGCTGCAGCGCGACGAGTTCTGGCCGGGTGCCCGGCACGGACTGACCCAGCGGGAGAGCGAGATCCTGTCGTTCGTGGTGACCGGGCTGTCCAACCGCGGTATCGCCAGCAAACTCGTCATCGGCGACGAGACGGTCAAGAGTCACCTGAGGTCGATCTACCGCAAGCTCGGCGTCAGCGACCGCACGGCGGCGGTGGCGGCGGCGTTGCGCGAGGGTATCTACCGGTGACGTCGGTGCACGGCCTGGTCGGTGCAGACCGGGAGGTCGGGCTGCTGCTCGACATCGTGGCCGCCACGGCCAGCGGCCCGGGGGTCGAGTCGCTGGCCGCCGCTGTCGCCGGGCTCATCACGTCGGCGACGGCCTCGGACGTGTGTTTCGTCCACGTCCTCGACGACACCGAGCGCTCGCTGACGTTGGCCGGCGCCACGCCGCCGTTCGATGCTGCGGTCGGCAACGTCAAACTTCCGTTGGGAGAGGGTGTCTCGGGTTGGGTGGCCAGTCATCGCACGCCGGTGGTGATCAGCACCAACAAGGAGGACGACCCGCGCTACGTGCCCATCGAGTCGCTGCGCGGTTCGGATTTCACGTCCATGGCGTCGGTGCCGATGGAGACCGTGCACGGCGGCCTGGTTGGGGTGCTCAACGTGCACACCGTGGCACGGCGCGATTTCACCGAACGCGATATCGAGTTGCTGCTTGCGATCGGGCGGCTCATCGCAGGAGCGCTGGCGCAGGCCCGGATGCACCGGCAACTCTCGGCGCGCGAGCGTGCGCACGAGAACTTCGCCGAGCAGGTGATCGCCGCGCAGGAGGCCGAGCGTCGGCGCTTGGCCGGTGACATCCACGACGGCATCTCGCAGCGGCTGGTCAGCCTGACCTACCGGCTGGACGCGGCGGCGCGTGCGGTCGACGAATCGGCGGCCGCCGAGGCGGCCGAACAACTGGAGAAGGCCCGCGACCTGGTGGATCTGACACTGGCCGAGGCGCGGTCGGCGATCAGCGGCCTGCGGCCGCCGGTCCTCGACGACCTGGGTCTGACGGGTGGACTGGCCAGCCTGGCGTCGTCGATCCCCGAGGTCGACCTGAATCTCGAACTGCAGGACGCGCGCTTACCCGAACATCTCGAGGTCGCGCTGTACCGCATTGCGCAGGAGAGCCTGCAGAACGTCATCAAACACTCCCGGGCGTTGTCGGCGACCGTCCGGTTCGCCGTCGGCGACGGTACGGCGCGGCTCGAGGTCACCGACGACGGCATCGGATTCGACCCGGTCCCGGACCGGGCGCCCACCAGTTACGGCATGCTCTCCATGAAGGAGCGGGCCGAACTGGTGGGCGGCCGGCTGTCGGTGCATTCGTTACCGGGCGAGGGGACGACGGTGACCGTGACGGTGCCGCTCGACGTGCCCGAACGGTACGCCTGACCGGTCAGGCCGGTTGCAGTTCCCCGCGCAAGCGCAGTGCGGCGGCGTTGGCCGACACATGCGCCGCGAGCGCCCGCTGGCCCGCGCCCACCAGCAGCTCGTCGCCACGCCATGCGGCCAGCGCGGGTGACACCAGGGCCCGGCCGAATGAGAACGTCAGCGGCCACGGGGCGTTATGGCGTTGCAGCGCAGCCAGATTCGCGGTGGCGCGCTCGGGTTCCTGTCCGCCGGACAGGAAGGCGACGCCGGCCAGATCGGCGGGCCAGGCCCGTAACACCGCGACGGTGGCCTCGGCCACCTCGTCGGGTGTGGCCCGCTGCGGGTGGTCCTCGCCCTCGATCACCATGTTCGGTTTGAGCACGATACCGGCCAGGTCGACCCCCAGCGCCGAGAGCTGCTGGCGCACCGCGGCGTGCACCGAGGCGGTCACCTCGGCGCACTGCCCGATGCTGTGCGCGCCAGTCATCAGAACCTCGGGTTCGACGATGGGCACCAGCCCGGCCTCCTGGCACGCCGCCGCGTACCGCGCCAGCGCGTTGGCGTTGCTGACCGTCGCGCCCCAGGACGGTGTGGTGTCGGTGATGGCGAAGACGGCGCGCCATTTGGCAAACGAGGCACCCATCTCGGCGTAGCGGGCCAACCGGGCGGGCAGGCCGTCGAGGCCCTCGGTGATCGTCTCGCCCGGTAGGCCCGGGCAGGGTTTGGCGCCCGTGTCGACCTTGATGCCGGCCAGGATGCCGAGGTCGCGCGCGGCGTGGGGGAACGGGCGGCCGTCGCGGAAAACCTGGCCGAGGGTTTCGTCGCAGAAGATGATCCCCGACACCGTGTCGGACAGGTCGGGCGTACTGGCCAGCAGCTCGCGATAGACGCGTCGGCTGTCCGCGGTGGGGGTCACGCCGACCTGCTCCAGCCGGCTCGACATGGTCGCGATGCTTTCGTCGGCGGCCAGGATGCCCTTGCCGGGTGCGGTCAACGCGGCAGCAATCTGCCTGCAGGTGCTCATCGGTGCTCCTTCTTGTTGGTGTCTTGGCGATGTCCTGGCGGCACACGCTATGAGCTGCGCGGATGACCCCGCGTCACCCAGTAGGTGGAAGCACAGGGGGGTCCGTGCCCGGGGCCGATACTTGAGTGATTACTTCATATTCAGGTGCTTATTGTCGATAGACAGCTTTAGAATCGGGCTGGCAGCATTCGGCGCATGACAGAGAGATGGAACGCGGGAGTCATCCCGTACGCAGAAATGGGTTACTGGCAGCCGGACTACGAGCCGAAGGACACCGATGTGCTGTGTGCCTTCCGCATCACCCCGCAGAACGGGGTGCCGCCGGAGGAGGCCGGCGCTGCCGTCGCCGGCGAGTCCAGCACGGCGACCTGGACGGTGGTCTGGACCGACCGTCTCACGACGTTCGAGCATTACCAGGCCAAGTGCTACCGCGTCGATGCGGTCCCGAACACCCCGGGACAGTGGATCGCCTACATCGCCTATGACCTCGACCTGTTCGAGGAAGGCTCGATCGCGAACCTCACGAGTTCGATCATCGGCAACGTGTTCGGCTTCAAGCCGCTCAAGGCGCTGCGCCTGGAGGACATGCGAATCCCCACCCACTACGTCAAGACATTCCAGGGCCCGGCGCACGGGATCGTCATGGAACGCGAACACCTGGGCAAGTTCGGCAGGCCGCTGCTGGGCGCCACCACCAAGCCCAAACTCGGGCTGTCGGCACGCAACTACGGTCGCGTGGTGTACGAGGCACTGCGCGGCGGGCTCGACTTCACCAAGGACGACGAGAACATCAACTCCCAGCCGTTCATGCGGTGGCGCGATCGCTTCCTGTTCTGCATGGAAGCGGTCAACCGGGCCCAGGCGGCTTCCGGTGAGATCAAGGGGCACTATCTCAACGTCACCGCCGGGACCATGGAGCAGATGTACGAGCGGGCCGATTTCGCCGCCGAACTCGGGTCGGCGATCGTGATGGTCGACCTGACGATCGGCTACACAGCCATTCAGTCGATGGCCAAATGGGCCCGCGACAACGGCGTCATCCTGCACCTGCA
>CAMFLL010000069.1 GCA_945957405.1 uncultured Mycolicibacterium sp.
CACCACGCCCGCTTCCTTCGAAAGGTGAACCGAGAACCATGAATTCGACATTCTCGCGACTGGCCATCGGCGCCGCAGTTGCCACCCTCACGATCGGTGCCGCCAGCGCGTGCGGATCGATGTCGTCCACGTCCAGCAGCGGCGGCAAGCCCAGCAATGTTCAGTTCGTCGTCGACACCGGCCCCGGTGGCGGCAGTGACCTGTTCGCCCGCCAGATCATCAAGATCGCCCGCGACGGTAACATCCTCACCGACAACTGGCCGGTGGTCGCCAAACCCGAGGGCGGCGGCCTGGGCGCCATGGCGTTCCTCAAGAGCAAACCCGGTGACAGCAACTTCATCTCGGCGTTCACCTCCAAGTGGATCATCGCCGGACAGGCCACCGCGTCGGCTCCTGCCACGCTGACCGATCTCACCCCCATCGTGATGCTCGCCGACGAGATCCAGGTGGTCGCCGCGCCCGCCGACGCACCGTTCAACTCCATGTCCGAGTTTATCGCGGCAGCCAAGAACGATCCCGGCGAGATGGTGCAGACCGGCGGATCGCCGAACAGCGTGGACAACCTCGTGGCACTCGAGATCGAGAAGACCTCCGGGACCAAGTGGAAGTATCTGTCGTTCGACGACGGCGCCCCGCGGATCACTGCCATGTTGCGCGGTGATGCCCAGATCGACATCGGCGCACTGCCGGACTTCGCCGACCAGATCGACGCGGGCAAGCTCAAGCTGATCGGAGTTTTCTCCGACAAGCGACTCAGCGACTTCCCGAACGTCCCCACCATCGCCGAGCAGAACATCGATCTGGGCGAGTTCCCCGAGCACCTGCAGTTCCGCGGTATCGCCGGGCCGCCCAAGATGTCGGATGACGCGGTCAAGTTCTACGTCGACTTCTTCCAGAAGGTCAGCGACACCGATGCGTGGAAGAAGTATCTGCAAAGCGAGGGCCTGGTCCCGGAGTTCGTCACCGGTGACGACCTGAAGAAGCAGATCCAGGAGTTCAGCGACGCCACCAAGCCGCTCGTCGACAGCATGGTTGCCAAGTCATGAGCTCGGCTTGTGACACGACACCCTCGAGAACCCGGTCATTGGCCGACTTCGCATCGTCGGTGAACACCGCCGACGCGCCTGCCGAGGTCGTCCACCGCGCCAAGCGCGCATTGGTGGACTGGCTGGCGGCGACACTCGCGGGTGCTGTGGAACCGGCGTCGGCCAAGCTGCGCGATGTGATCGCGTCGGTGTCGGGTGAACCGGTTGCCACGATCATCGGCTCCAGCCAGCGCGCCAGCGCACCGTTCGCCGCGCTGGCCAATGGATATGCCACTCACGCAACGGATTTCGACGACGTGTTCAATCCGCCCGAGACCACGGTGCACCTGGGCTCCTGTGTGTGGCCGACGGTACTGGCGATCGCCGAGATGAGGTCGCTGAGCGGACCCGAGGCGCTCGCGAGCTACCTCGCGGGTTTCGAGGTGGGGGCCAGGGTGGCCCGCGCCGCCGGTATCACCCACTTCGAAAGCGCGTGGCAGGTGACCGGCACCGCCGGGCACCTGGCTTCGGCTGCGGCAGGCGCCCGCGCGCTGGGCCTGACCGGGACCGTGATGGCCCACGCGCTCGGTATGGCGGCCGCGCAGGCATCCGGCATCCGCGAGATCTACGGCTCCGACGCCAAGGCGCTGCAACCGGGCCGGGCCGCGATGGACGGTGTGCTGACGGCCCTGATGGCCGAACGTGGCATGACGGCGCGGGACACCGCACTCGAGGGCCAGCGCGGCCTGCTGTCGGTGATCTCCCAGGACCCGCGTCCCGAGGTGCTGGTCGAGGGTCTCGGCGACGAGTGGGCGGTGTTGTCCAACGGCCACAAGTTGTATCCCAACGCGTCGTTGCTCCACCCCGCGATCGACGCGGCCATCGCACTGACCAAGGACCCGAACTTCGCCCGTGACGGAGTCGCCGCCGTCGAGGTGCGGGTCCTGCCGTTCGCCGCATCGGTGACCGGTGTCGTGCACCCGTCGCCGGGTTCCGACGCGCGGTTCAGCGGTGCGCACTGCGTTGCCTTCGCGCTGCTGACCGGTTATCTGGGCCTGGACAGTTTCAGCCCGTCCGCCGTCAACGATCCCGAGGTGGCCAGGTTGCGCGACCTCGTGACGATCGTGGGTGATGACAACGTCGGAAAGCGTGGGGCGCGAGTCACGGTGACGATGACCGACGGCACGTCGCTGTCGGAGACCGTGGTCGCCAACCGTGGCACGCCGGACAATCCGTTGGCCGACGAGGAACTGGACACCAAGCTCCGGTCGATCGCGGTGCCCCGGATCGGCGTCCAGGCGCTCAACGAATTGCTCGGCCGGTGCTGGAACCTCGACGAGTCGACGCGGGCCGCCGACGTGCTCCGTCCGTTCCAGCATCCCGACTAGAGATCTCAGGCGCGCAGCATGAACTCCAGAAAGCGTTCGCGCTGCGCCACCGTCAGCGGACTGGTGCGTGAACCGGCGAGCTGCAGGAAACCGACGCCCGCGGCGAACGTCGTGCCGGCGCGCAGCTCGGCTTCCTCGGTGCTGAACCCCAGATCGAGGAAGGCCTGCCGCACAGCGCGCTGGACGCGACGGTCGGAGGCCTCGACGCCGGCGGCGACGCTGTCGTCCGAGCGAGCCCATTCGCGCATGGTCCGCTCCAGCTTCCAATGTCGGGGGCTGACCAGCGATGTGATGAGCATCGACAGCCGCTCCCTCGGTGGGTGAGTGAGGATGTCGGTGTAGACCGCGTGCTCCTCGCCGCGCTGGCTGCCCCACGACTCGATGAGCGCCGCCCGGTACCCCGACATATCGGTGAAGTGCCAGTAGAAACTGCCCTTGGTGACACCGAGCCGTTCGCACAGCCGGTCGATCTTCAGCGCCTGCAGACCGTCCTCGGCCAGGATCGAGTAGCCCGCCTGAATCCAGTCGTCGACCGAGAGTCGACTACTGGCGGAGTCGCGGGGTGCCATGGTGGGCAGCCTACGGGGACCGGCGCTACTGCTTGCCCATCGCGAAGTTGAAGCGTTCCTCCGCGGTGATCAGGTGGTCGTGGCTGTCCTCACCGATGTCGATCTGGACCCATTCGATATCGCCGGTGAACTCGTTGTCGTTGATGCCGTAGTCGGTCGAGGCCGGTGAGCCGGTGTCGCGGCCGACGTCGCAGGCCTCGTCGGCCGAGAAACCCATCGGCTGCGTACGTTCGACCCTGCCCTTGCCCACCGGTTTGCCGTCGTAGTACAGGCGGACGTCGCCGCCCTTGGCCAGCCCGCCTCCGTCGTAGGTGAACTCCATCCGGACCTGGTGTTTGCCCGCCGGGATCTTCTTCGTGGCGCTGATGATCGAGTAGTCGATACCGAAGAAGTTGTAGCAGTATCGGAGCCTGCCCTGGTGCGCGTAAAGCGCCCAACCGCCCGCGCTGCCTCCCTGCGTGACGATGACGCCATTGGCACCCGACTTGGGCACCTCGATGTTCGCGGTCACCGAATGCGACTTGTTCAATGTCGAGATGATGCAGCCTTCGGCCACCCGCATTCCCGAGAAGAGCAACTGGGTGTTGCCTTTGATCAGCTGGGGGCGCCCGGCGATATCGGGGTTGACGCGCTCGAACCCACGATCGTCGAGGGGCACCACGTTGTACTTGGTGGCCTCGATGAGCCACAGCCGTTGTAGCTCAGCAAGTTTCGCCGGGTTCTCCGCCGCCAGATCGTGCGCCTGGGTCCAGTCGTCGGGACCGTACAGCTCCCACACGTCGTCGTCGAACGGCGGGGGCGCGTCGGCCTTCCACGGCGTTCGGTGTTTGGTGACCGCCGTCCAGCCTTTGAAGTAGAGACCGCGGTTACCCATCATCTCGAAGTACTGGACCTCGTGGGTTTCGGGCGCCCCGGCATCGCGCAAGGTGCCCAGCATGCTGACCCCTTCCAGCGGCGCCTGGGTGATCCCGTTGACGGCGTGCGGCGCGGGTAGCCCGGCCGCCTCCAGAATGGTCGGCGCCACGTCGATGACGTGGTGGAACTGATCGCGGGTCTCACCCTTGGCGGCCAGTCCGGTGGGCCAGTGCACGATGGTGCCGTTGCGGGTGCCACCCCAGTGCGAGGCAACCTGCTTGGTCCACTGATAGGGCGCGCACAGCGCGTGCGCCCATCCGACCGCGTAATGGTTGTAGGCCGCCGGCGTGCCGAAATCGTCGATCTTCGACAGGAGGAACTCGGTGGTCTCGATGCCGGGCAGGCCGTTCAGCGTGGTCATCTCGTTGAAGCAGCCGTTGACGGTGCCCTCGGCCGACGCGCCGTTGTCGCCGATGATGTAGAAGACCAGCGTGTCGGCGAGCACGCCGAGATCATCGATGGCGTCGATGACGCGACCCACCTCATGATCGGCCTGCTCCATGAAACCGGCGTAGATCTCCATCTGCTTGGCCAGCACGGGCTTCAACTCGTCGGCCATGTCGTCCCACGCCGGAATCTCGGCATGGCGGGCCGTCAGATCCGCGTTGTCGGGGACGACGCCAAGGTTCTTCTGGTTGGTCAGCGTGCGTTCGCGCAGGGCATCCCAGCCGTCGTCGAACTGCCCCCGGTACTTGTCCGACCACGCTTTCGGGACGTGGTGTGGGGCGTGCGTGGCGCCCGGGGCGAAGTACATGAAGAAGGGCTTGTCGGGCATGAGCGCCTTCTGCTGCCGTACCCAGGTGATGGCCCGGTCGGCGAGGTCCTCGGTCAGGGTGTAACCCTCTTCGGGGGTCTTCGGCGGTTCGACGGGGCGGGTGCCCTCGTACAGACCGGGGTAGTACTGATTGGCCTCGCCGCCGACGAACCCGTAGAAGTACTCGAAACCCGAACCTGTCGGCCACTGGTGGAACGGCCCGACGGGGGAGACCTCCCAGAGCGGCACCTCGTGGCACTTGCCGAACTGCGCCGTCGAATAACCGTTGAGGCGCAGGGTTTCGGCGATCGGCGCCTTCTCCTTGGGGCGGATACTGCTGTTGCCGGGGGCCGATGTCGCCATCTCGGTGATGGCCCCCATGCCCACCGAATGGTGGTTGCGGCCGGTCAGCATGGCCTGACGGGTGGGTGAGCACAACGCCGTGGTGTGAAAGCGGTTGAGTTTGAGCCCTTCTGCGGCCAGGCGCTCGGCGACAGGTGTGTGGCACGGGCCGCCGAAGGCCGAGGACGCACCGAAGCCGACGTCATCGATCAGCACGATCAGGACGTTCGGTGCGCCCTTCGGGGGGCGCAGTTCTTTGATCGGCGGGTAACTGGTGTTCGGGTCTTTGGCGTCGTAGGTGGTCAGGCCGACATATTTGGGGTCGGGGAGGGGAAGGTGCTCACGCGCGAGGTGGGGCTCTGGGACATCACCCTTCGACGTGGGCGTCGTCCGCTTCTTGTCTGCCTTGGCCATGTCCCCGACCTTTCGTCGATCTTGAATGGCCTCACTGTGCCAGATGATGCAGCCGCGCGGCTTGACCTCTGGCGACAGGAGCATGATCGGTGCATGACCGAGATCAATGCGCTGGTTGCCCATGAAGATGCCGAGGGTGGCATCGTGCTCAAGCACGAGGTCGTCGACGAGTCGTTCCTGCCCGACGGTGAGGTCGAGATCGCTGTCGAGTATTCGAGTGTGAACTACAAGGACGCCCTCGCTGTCACGCCCAAGGCGGGTGTCGCCCGGTCCTACCCGCTGATTCCCGGTATCGACGTGGCCGGCACCGTCACTGCCAGCTCGTCACCCGAATTCGCCGTCGGAGACGCCGTGATCGCGCACGGTCAGGACATCGGCACCGGCCGGCACGGCGGGTACGCGCAGGTGGCCCGTTACCCGGTGGATTTCGTGATCAAGCTGGGTGGTCTGACCACCGCGCAGGCAGCCGCCATCGGAACGGCCGGTTTCACTGCCGCGATGAGCGTCGAGGCGCTGCGCAGGCACGGGGTCACACCCGAGCACGGCCCGGTGCTGGTCACCGGCGCCAGCGGTGGCGTCGGCAGCGTGAGTGTGGACCTGCTCGCAGCCCTTGGCTTCGAGGTGGTGGCCTCCACCGGTAAGGCCGACGAGCATGACCTGTTGCGCGAACTGGGTGCCCGCGAGGTGATCGACCGGGTACCCGGCCCCGACGAGAAGGTGCGCGCCCTCGGTAAGACGCACTGGGCCGCGGTGGTCGACTGCGTCGGCGGCAAGACCCTCGCGTACGGCCTCAGCACTCTGAAATACGGTGGCGTGGCTGCCATCTCGGGCCTGGCTGGATCGGCAGACCTGCCGACGACGGTGCATCCGTTCATCCTGCGCGGTGTGACACTGGCCGGTATCGACTCGGTGCTCTCACCGATCGCCGACAAGCGTGATGTGTGGCGCCACCTCGAGACCGACCTGCGTCCACAGCATCTCGACCGGCTCACCCACGACGTGTCCGTCCTGGAGGTCCCCGAGGTGTTGCGCACGATCATCGGCGGCGGCGTCACCGGCCGCACCCGCGTCGTGGTGAAGGACGGTTTCTGATGCGGTTTCCGCTCGGTTCCTACTCGGTTCACCGGGTCGGATTCGGTGCCATGCAGCTACCCGGTCCGGGTGTGTTCGGGCCACCCCGCGACCACGATGCCGCCATCGCGGTCCTGCGCCGCGCGGTCGAACGCGGTGTCGACCATATCGACACCGCACAGTTCTATGGCCCCGATGTGGCGAACGAGTTGATCCGCGAGGCATTGCACCCGTACCCGGAGAACCTGGCGCTGGTGAGCAAGGTCGGCGCGCGGCGCGACGAAACCGGAGCCTGGCTGGCGCTCGAGGAGCCCGCCGATCTGCGGGCCGACATCGAGCGCAACCTGAGCACCCTGGGCATCGACCGGCTGGCCGCCGTCAACCTGCGGCTCATGGACGGCGAAGGACCCGACGGCCTGTTCGACGAGCAGCTGGACGTCATGATCACCGCGCGCGACGAGGGGCTGATCGGGGGGATCGGCCTGTCCAACATCGAGGTGGGCCATCTGCGGCACGCACTCGAGCGCACCGAGATCGTCTGCGTCCAGAACCCCTACAACCTGGCCGACCGTTCCTCACAGCCGGTGCTCGACGAGTGCGCGGCCCGAGGGCTCCCGTTCGTACCGTTCTTCCCGCTGGGATCGGCGTTCGCACAGGATAATCCGGTACTGGGCAACGATATCGTCCGGCGCGCCGCCAGGCAGTCCGGTCACACCACGGCGCAGATCGCGCTGGCGTGGACCCTGAGCGTGGCGCCGAATGTGTTGCTGATCCCCGGTACATCGTCGCCTGCACACCTGGAGGAGAACCTCGCCGTCGCCGATATCCAGCTCGCCCCGGAGGTCAAGGCACAGCTGGACGCCGTGTGAGACGGGTGCGCGACGCCGCCGTCGATGATGCGGCGGCCTGCGTGCAGATCTACGCCCCCTACGTGCTCGACACCGCGATCACATTCGAGACCGAGGTCCCGAAACCGGAGGTGATGGCGGCCCGCATCCGGACCGCGCACGCGTGGCTGGTCCTCGAGGACGACGGCGCGGTGGTGGGTTACGCGTATGCCACCGAGTTCAAATCACGGGTTGCGTACCGCTGGTCGGTGGAGACCAGCGTGTACCTCGACACCGACCGGCGAAGCGGCGGGGGCGGCCGCGCGCTCTACGAGGAACTGTTGCACCGGTTGGCGCGCAGGGGATTCCGGCGGGCGTTCGCCGGCGTCACCCAACCCAATGACGTGAGCATGGCGTTTCACCGCTCGTTCGGTTTCGAGACCGCCGGGGTGTTCCGCCGGGTGGGCTGGAAGCACGGCGCCTGGCGTGACGTCGCCTGGCTGCAGGTCGACCTCCTCGCGGAGGAGACCGACCCGCTGCCCGAGGTTACTTGAGTTCGTTGGACGTCATACCCAGCAGGCGGCGGGCCACCACCAGCTGCTGGATCTGCTGGGTGCCTTCGAAGATGTCGAGGATCTTGGAGTCCCTGGCCCACTTCTCGAGCAGCGTCTGCTCCGAATAGCCCACGGTGCCTGCCATTTCGACGGCCTTGAGGGTGATGTCGCTGGCGACGCGGGCGGCCTTGGCCTTACCCATCGACGCTTCTTTGGAGTTGGGGATCTTGTTGTCGGCCTGCCACGCCGAGCGCACCGTCAGCAGGTAGCCGGACTCCCATTCGGCTTCCATCCGCAGGAATTCGGCCGCCGGGGCGCTCTGGGCGTGGGCGGGCTTGTCGTAGGAGATCTCGATGCCTGCCTCGGTGAGGATCTTGCGCAGATCCTCCAACGCTGCCCGCGCCACGCCGACCGCCATGGCCGCCACGATGGGGCGGGTGTTGTCGAAGGTCTCCATGACCCCGGCAAAACCCTTCTCCACGTGGATCTCCGGATCGCCGAGCAGGTTGTCCTTGGGGATCCGGGCGTTGTCGAAGCGGATCACCGCGGTGTCCGACGCCTTGATGCCGAGTTTGTGCTCGAGCCGCTCGACCGTCACGCCCGGATGCTCACGCGGCACGATGAACGACTTGATCGCCGCCCGGCCCTTCGACTTGTCCAGCGTCGCCCAGACCACGATGTGGGTGGCGCGCGAGCCGGCCGTCACGAAGATCTTCTCACCGTTGATGACGTACTCGTCACCGTCGAGCGTCGCGGTGGTGGACACCGCCGCCGAATCCGAACCGAAGCTCGGCTCGGTGATCGCCATCGCGGCCCAGATGTCTTTTCCGAGCCGTTCGAGCTGCTCGGGTGTGGCGACCGACGAGATGGCCGCGTTGCCGAGGCCCTGGCGTGGTACCGACAGCAGCAGCGCGATGTCGCCCCACGAGACCTCCAGGGCATTCAGCAGTGCGGACATGTTGGCGCCGTTGACATTTGCGACTTTGTCTGGGGATCCCTCCCCGTCGCGGAAGGCATCGGCGCCCGCGAACGAGATTGTCTTCGCCTCGGAGATGCCCTCGAACAGGTCGGCCAGTGTGTCCAGCTCGACGGGGTAGGCGTGTTCCTTCTGGTCGTACTTGCGCGATATCGGTCGCAGCATCTCGGCTGCGCCCTGGTGGCCCTTCTCGATGACGGCCCGGAGCTTCTTCGGCATCTCCAGATTGATAGCCATGTGCCAAACCTTCCTAGAGGACCACGACACCTTCGGCGACGCCGATTGCCCGCAGATCGCGGTACCAGCGTTCGACCGGGTGTTCCTTGGTGTAGCCGTGACCGCCGAGCAGCTGCACGCCGTCCAGCCCGATCTGCATCCCCTTGTCGGCGCCCAGCTTTCGGGCCAGGGCGGCCTCGCGGGCGAATGGCAGCCCTTGTTCGGCGCGCGCCGCGCCGCGCCAGGTGATCAGCCGCAGGCCGTCGAGTTCGATGGCGATGTTGGCGCACATGAATGCCACCGACTGGCGGCGTGCGATGGGCTCACCGAACGCTTCGCGTTCCTTGATGTAGGGGATGACGTAGTCGAGCACCGCGTGCGAGGTGCCGACGGCCAGCGCCGCCCAGCCCAAGCGGGACAGCGCGATCGCCTCGCTGTAATCCTGATCGGTCGCGCCGTCCTCGCCCAGGCGTGCGCTCAACGGAACGCTGACCTTGTCGAGTACTACCTGACCGAGTGCCGCGGCTCGGACACCCATACTCGGATCAGCCTTGACCGTAACGCCTTTGGTCGACGCTTCGACGATGAACAGGGCCGGCTTGCCGCTCAACTGTGCGGCGATGATGAACATCTCCGCGTCGGCGGCCGCGGGCACCAATGACTTCACGCCGTCGAGCCGGTATCCGCTGGGCGTGCGGACGGCGGTGGTCTTCAGCGTTGTCGGATCGAACAGCGGCTGCGGTTCGGCGATCGCCAGGCAGGCCTGCGGAACGTTCTCGCCGGCGAACTCGGTGAGGTAGGTGGCCTGCTGATCGGCACTGCCCCAGTGGGTCAGTGCAGCGGCCACACCGCCCGGGGCGAGGATCGGCAGGGCCAAGCCCATGTCTCCGTAGGCAAGTGCCTCGGCGACAAGGGCATTGGTGATGGTCGACCGGTGCTCGGCGATACCGTCGAAATCCTCGGGGATGTTGATCGCCGTGACGCCCAGTTCGGCGGCCTTGGCGATCAGCTCCTTCGGAAAGGTGGCCGCCGCGTCGGCATCGTGCGCGGCGGGGCGCAGGATCTCCTCGGCGAATTCGTCGACGGTCTCGATGATCATCTTCTGGTCGTCGTCGGGGGTGAGATCGAAGTAGTCCGATCCCTTCTCCGGCCGCGCACCCTCGAGCCGGGTCGGTGCTTTGCCGAGCCCTTGCACACGCTTGAATTGGCGCGTCGACGCCCCGGCGGCGGAGAACGCCGTCCTGACGCCGTAACGCAGTCCGCGGTTCAGCGGGTCGCGCAGGTTGTACTTGTCCAGGAATTCCTGGCCGACAATCGGGGTGATCAGCGCCAGGCCGATATCGGTGACGGTGCGGCGGTGCTTGTTGAGCCCGACGGCGCTCTCACGGGCGTCTCTGGCCGGGAGTGTGTTGGTCATGTGTCAGCAGCCTCGAAAGTGTGGGGAAGCTCGTGCGAACAACCGTATCTTACTCCAGAGTAAGGTCCGGCGAGGCTGTTAGCTACTTCACACGGCGAGTCGGGCGAGCACCTGATCGTGCAGCAGCCCGTTGGTCGCGACAGCGCTGCCGCCATGTGGGCCGGCCGTGCCGTCGACGCTGGTGAACGCCCCGCCGGCCTCGCGGACGATGACATCGAGGGGCGCCAGGTCCCACAACTTGACCTCGGGCTCGACGGCCACGTCGACAGCACCTTCGGCCACCAGGCAGTACGACCAGAAATCGCCGTAACCGCGCACGCGCCACATGTCGTCGCTCAGCGCGACGAAGGCGTCGCGCCTGTCGTCCCACCCCGTCGTCAGATCCGAGTACGACAGACTCGCGGACTCCAGATCGGCGACCGCGGACACCGACAGTCGGCGGGTGTTGCCACGGAACGAGCCGAAGCTGCCCTCGCCCCTCGCCGCCCACCAGCGCCGACCCAGCGCGGGCGCGCTGACCACCCCGACCACGGGCACACCGTCGTGCAGCAGGGCGATCAGTGTGCACCACACCGGGACGCCGCGGACGAAATTCTTCGTGCCGTCGATGGGATCGAGCACCCATTGCCGCCCGGTCAGTGTGGCGGTGCCGCCGAACTCCTCACCGAAAACGGAATCCTCGGGCCGTGACCGTTCGAGGGCCGCGCGCAGTTGCGTTTCGGCGCCCTGATCGGCGTCGGTGACTGGAGTCAGGTCGGGTTTGGTGTCGACCCGCAGGTCCAGCGCCCCGAACCGGTCCATCGTCAGTTCATCGGCCCGGTCGGCGAGCTCGAGCGCCAGCGCGAGGTCCTTGCGGAGTTGGTCCTGGGTGTCACCGCTACTCATACCCGAGTCCTACCATGAGCGCGTGTGGGAATTCCTTGTGCTGGTGCTATTGATCGGCGCCCTCGTCCTCCTGATCGGCCCGCGGTTCATGCGGCGCGGTCCGCGCCCGGACAACTCGGCACAGGGCACGCTGCTGGTCACTGGCGTCAGCCCACGGCCAGAGGACCTCACCGGTCAGCAGTTCGTCACCATCACCGGGGTCATCAACGGGCCCACCGTCAAAGAACACGTGGTCTATCAGCAGATGGCCGTCGACGTGAACGAATGGCCCACCATGGGTCAGCTGTTCCCAGTGGTCTACACGCCCAAGAATCCCGACAACTGGCGGTTCGCGCCGCCGGAAGTGCCGGGGCCGCCGCCCTACGCCTGATCGAGTCCGCGCCGGATCGCCGCGGCGACGGGGCTGGCCTCATCGATTTCGCCGATGGGCTCCAACGGTGGCTGCGCCATGAACCGGGGCACTCGGCCGCGGTGCGCCTGACCGGAGTGGACCAGGAACGGGTGGCACAGATACACATCGCCGACCGACCCGGTGGCGGCGACCACATCGAGGTCCTCGGTCGCCGGAACGGCCTTGGCGCACAGACTCATCCAATCGCAGCCGGATTCACCCGCGGACGTCAGCATCGGTGGCACGCGTAGGTGTGAGCCCACCCGGATCAGGGTCGGCGCATCGTCTGGACCGATCTCGGAGAACAGGAAGAGCATCAGCAGGGCCCGCCCGCGCGAACGCAGGTTGATCCGCGGCTCGCCCGCGTCGCCCGCGAACGACGCTTCGACATGCCAGCCCGCCTCACGGGCCGGTTCGTCGCTGGGGAAGCGCAGGGGAAAGGTCCCGAGCCCGAGTCGTGGTTGCCACCGGCCGACCCCGACGAGCATGTCGAACGCCGCGTGCAATCTCGGCGTGGTGGCCGCCGCGGTGAATGCCGCAGTGGCCATGCCGTCGATGCGAACCAGCGAGTCCGCCCACGTCGCGGGGTCCTGCGGGTCGTAGCCAGTCCGCGCCCAGAGCTCGTGCCGGCACTGCTCGCCGACTGCCCGATCGAAGGCGCGCTCGAGTTTGACGAAGCCGTCGTCGATGAAGCTCGCGATCTCGTTGCGCACGAGTGCCGATGCTGGCAGCGTCGCCCGGACCCCGTCCACCGTATTTCGGCGCGAGACTGTGGTTCCAGTACGCAGAACGCGAGTAGGTCCGGCAATTCCTACAGTGTCGGTAGCTTTGGCGGGCCAGGCTCAGCCATGACCGATCCGTAGCAGCTCGGCCACACTGGTGAGCTTCACCCGGGGTCGGCCGTGCGGTTCGCCTGAGGACCGCTCGTGGGCGTCGATGAGCTGCCAGTGATCGTCGGTGACCAGCGTCGGCTGCCGGGACAGCAGCCAGCGCACCAATTCCTCGGAGTCGGTATCGCGCGGTGCCGCATCGCGGAGGTCGGCCAGCAGGGTGTCGACGGTGTCGGCCGAATCCTTCTTGTTGCTGCCGATCACACCGGACGGCCCGCGCTTGATCCAGCCGACCACGTACTCGTTGGTGCTGCCATCGATCCGCCCGTCGGTGTGCGGAATAGTGCCCGACTTCTCGTCGAACGGCAGGCCGGGGGTGGCCACTCCGCGATAGCCGACGGCCCGGATCACCAGTTGTGCCGGCAGTTCCTCACGCGTGCCGGTGTCCCTGGCGACGACGCGGCCGTCGGCTCCGGTCACCAGTTCGTTGCGGCCCAACACAATTGATTCGACCCGACCGTCGCCCTTGATCTCGATGGGGGAGGTGCGGAAGCGGAACACGATGCGGCGCTTGGCGTCCTGCGGTGCAGTGTCGGCGTAACCGCGCATCACCTTGACGTTGTGCTGGACGATCCGGCTCGCGTCGTGCAGGTCCGCATCGCTGATGTCGGTGAAATCGGCGGGGTCGATGATGACGTCCACATCGGTCATCGCCTCGAGGTCTTTCAGTTCGCGCAACTCGAGGGTGGTGAATGTCGCCTGCAGCGGACCACGACGCCCGATCACCACCACCTCCTCGACGCCCTGACCGTGCAGCGAGTCCAGGGCGTGGTCGGCGATGTCGGTGACGCCGAGCAGCGTGGGATCCGACACCAGGATGCGCGCGACGTCCAGGGCCACATTGCCGTTGCCGATGACGACGGCACGGCTGCCCGACAGGTCGGGGGTCATCGCTTCGAAGTGCGGGTGGGCGTTGTACCAGCCGACGAAGTCGACGGCGGCGACGCTACCCGGCAGGTCCTCGCCGGGGATGTTCAGCGGACGGTCGGCCTGGGCGCCGATCGCGTAGATCACCGCGTCGTACTTCGCGGCCAGTTCTGTGCTGTGGACGTGGTCGCCGATGGCGATGTTGCCGAAGAAACGGAACCGGGGGTCCAGCGCGGTCTTCTCGAACTGCGCGCTGATCGACTTGATCTTGGGGTGGTCGGGTGCCACGCCGGAGCGCACCAGCCCCCACGGCGTCGGCAACATCTCGAGCATGTCGACGCGGACATCGCGACCCTCGGGGTCGGAATCGGGCTGGAAGGCTTTCAGCAGTGCCGAGGCGGCGAAGTATCCGGAGGGACCTGCACCGACGATCGCCACATGGTAAGGGCGCGACTGAGACATGAAAGGGGTGCTTTCTGTCGATGCCCGGCCGCGCGCAGGGGGCTGTCGCAACGCGGCGGGGAACAGTGAGTGGCAATGCACGCGACCCTGGCCGGTAGGGCTGTACCGGCGGGGCTGGTGGGTCGGGCCATGCTCGAAGTGGTTACGAAACCGATGTTAAACGTCACCTCTGTGCGCCGCCGTGGTCACGGACACCCGGCGCGCCGGTACCCTGAACTGCCGTGGACCTCGACCGTCAAGCCGACATCACCGCACTGGACACCACTCTGACGACTGTGGAGCGGGTGCTCGATGTCGACGGCCTCCGCAGCCGCATCGAAAAGCTCGAGCAGGAAGCCTCCGATCCCAAACTCTGGGACGACCAGGCGAACGCCCAGAAGGTGACCAGCAGTCTGTCGCACGCCCAGGGTGAACTGCGCAAAGTCGAGGAACTGCGGCAGCGCCTCGACGACCTGCCGGTGCTCTACGAGCTGGCCGCCGAGGAGGGTGGCGCCGAGGAGCTGGCCGAGGCCGACGCCGAGTACACGAAGCTGCGCGACGACATCGAGGCCATGGAGGTCCGCACGCTGCTGTCGGGTGAATACGACGAGCGTGAGGCCGTGGTCACGATCCGGTCCGGGGCCGGTGGCGTCGATGCCGCCGACTGGGCCGAGATGTTGATGCGGATGTACGTCCGTTGGGCCGAGCAGCACGCCTACCCCGTCGAGGTGTTCGACACCTCCTACGCCGAAGAGGCGGGTATCAAGAGCGCCACCTTCGCCGTGCACGCGCCGTTCGCCTACGGCACGCTGTCGGTCGAGCAGGGCACCCACCGCCTGGTGCGGATCAGCCCGTTCGACAACCAGAGCCGCCGCCAGACGTCGTTCGCCGACGTCGAGGTGCTGCCCGTCGTGGACACCACCGACCACATCGACATCCCCGAGGGTGATGTGCGCGTCGACGTGTACCGCTCGAGCGGCCCGGGTGGTCAGTCGGTCAACACCACCGACTCCGCGGTGCGCCTGACACATATCCCGACCGGGATCGTGGTGACCTGCCAGAACGAAAAATCGCAGCTCCAGAACAAGGTCTCGGCGATGCGCGTGCTGCAGGCCAAGCTCCTCGAACGCAAACGTCAGGAGGAGCGCGCCGAGATGGACGCCCTCAAGGGCGATGGCGGCAGCTCGTGGGGCACCCAGATGCGGTCCTACGTCCTGCAGCCGTACCAGATGGTCAAGGACCTGCGGACCGACTATGAAGTAGGTAACCCGGCCGCCGTCCTGGATGGGGACATCGACGGGTTCCTCGAAGCAGGCATCCGCTGGCGTAACAGGAAAGATGACTAGCTACGTAGCTCTCGAATGGGCCCAGGAGTGGCACAACTTCTGGCACGGCTCGATCGGCGAATGGGTCCGCGGCAAGGGTCTGCGGATCGTGATGCTGATCCTGTCTGCGATGCTGATGGCGCGGTTCGTCAACTGGGCAGCCCAGAAGATCACCCGCCGCATCGACTCCGATTTTCGCGAGAGCGACGCGCTGGTGCGGTCGGAGACCACCAAGCACCGCCAGGCCGTCGCGTCCGTCATCTCCTGGGTGACCGTCGCACTGATCTGCGTACTGGTGTTCGTCGAGATGACCGACATCCTGGCCATCCCGATCGCCTCGCTGGTCGCCCCGGCCGCGGTGCTCGGCGCGGCGCTGGGCTTCGGCGCGCAGCGCATCGTCCAGGACCTGCTGTCGGGGTTCTTCATCATCACCGAGAAGCAGTACGGTTTCGGCGACCTCGTCCAACTGACTCTGGGATCCAGCAACGAAGCGCTCGGCACCGTCGAGGACGTCACCTTGCGCATCACCAAGCTGCGCACCGCCGAGGGCGAGATGTACACCGTGCCCAACGGTCAGATCATGAAATCGCTCAACCTGTCCAAGGACTGGGCGCGTGCCGTCGTCGACGTCCCCGTGCCCGCCACGGCCGACCTGAACCACGTCAACGACGTCCTGCACAAGGTGTGCGAGACAGCCGGTAAAGATCCCGAGATGAAGGATCTGCTGCTCGATCCGCCGCAGCTGATGGGCGTCGAGAGCATCGAACTGGACACCGTGAACCTGCGCATGGTGGCTCGCACGCTGCCCGGTAAGCAGTTCGAGGTGGGTCGCCGGCTGCGTGTGCTGGTCATCGCGGCCCTGGCCAAGGCAGGCATCGTGTCACCGGCCGAGACGACGGCCATGCCCAAGGTCGAGGCCATCGTGCACCCGGCGACCAGCGGCGGTGCCGAGCAGAGCCAGGGCCCGGTGGACCGTCGATGAAGTTCACCCTGCGCCGTGAAGGCGAGGACCGACGCTGGCCGAACTACCTGCTCTGGGGCCGCGTCCGCACGTCGACGGCGGCGCTGATCCTGGCGTTCGTGGTGACGTGGTGGCTCTACGACAACTATCAGCCCGCGCCGCCGCCGGTGGCGCCCGCGACGCAGGTCGTCCCGCCCGGCTTCGTGCCCGATCCCGACTACACGTGGGTGCCGCGCACCTCGGTCGCCCCGCGGACCACCGAGACCACCACGACGACCACGACGACGGAGCCGACCGAGACGACGTCGGACACCGAGACACCGGACTCGTCGGACACGACAGACACCAGCGACACGACCGATACGCCGACCCCGCTGCTTCCCGGCCAGACGCCGCAGACCACCACAGAGAACCGCTCAGGCACCTCGACCGCCGTCCCGACAACCACCCCGACGGCGACGGCACCGGCACTTCCAGGGTTGATCCCGGGCCTGCCGTAGCGCGCCTCGACGGTGCGGCGGCGGTGTCGGTTGGTCTGCTGCTCCTCGTCGCTCGGGCCTCGCGGCGCATCGTCGCCGGAACGCTTCGCTACACTGGCGTGCCGTGATGATCACCCTCGACCGTGTCACCAAGCAGTACAAACAGTCGGCGCGGCCCGCGCTCGACGATGTCAGCCTCAAGATCGACAAGGGTGAGTTCGTCTTCCTGATCGGGCCCTCCGGCTCCGGCAAATCCACCTTCATGCGGCTGCTGCTCGCCGAGGATACCCCGACCGCGGGCGACATCCAGGTCTCCAAGTTTCACGTCAACAAGCTCCCGGGCCGGCACATCCCGAGCCTGCGTCAGGTGATCGGCTGCGTGTTCCAGGACTTCCGTCTGCTCCAGCAGAAGACGGTGTTCGAGAATGTCGCCTTCGCGCTCGAGGTGATCGGCAAACGGGCCGACACGATCAACCGGGTGGTGCCCGACGTGCTCGAGATGGTGGGCCTGTCCGGTAAGGCCAACCGGCTGCCGGGCGAGCTGTCCGGGGGCGAGCAGCAGCGCGTGGCGATCGCCCGGGCCTTCGTCAACCGTCCGCTGATCCTGCTGGCCGACGAGCCGACGGGCAACCTGGACCCGGAGACCAGTAAGGACATCATGGATCTGCTCGAGCGGATCAACCGGACCGGAACCACGGTCCTGATGGCCACCCATGACCATCACATCGTCGACTCGATGCGCCAGCGCGTGGTCGAACTCGCGCTGGGCCGCCTGGTCCGCGACGAGCAGCGTGGCGTCTACGGAATGGATCGTTAAGTGCGCTTAGGCTTCCTGTTCAACGAGGTCCTGACGGGGCTTCGTCGCAACGTCACCATGACGATCGCGATGATCCTCACGACGGCGATCTCGCTCGGCCTGTTCGGCGGCGGTCTGCTGGTGGTCCGGCTGGCCGACCAGTCGCGCGACATCTACCTCGACCGCGTCGAGACCCAGGTCTTCCTGACCAACGACATCTCGGCCAACGACCCGACATGTGACGGCGACCCGTGTAAGGCGTTGCGCGCCAAGATCGAAGCCCGCGACGACGTTCGCTCGCTGCGTTTCCTCAACCAGGAGGACGCCTACAACGACGCGATCAAGAAGAATCCGCAGTTCAAGGATCTCGCCGGCAAGGATGCGTTCCCGGCGTCGTTCGTGGTCAAGCTGGCCGATCCCGAGGACCACACCGAATTCGACGACGCGATGCGTGGCCAGCCCGGCGTCTTGAACGTGCTCAACCAGAAAGACCTGATCGACCGGCTGTTCGCCATGCTCGACGGGCTGTCCAACGTCGCCTTCGCGGTGGCCCTGGTGCAAGCCGTCGGCGCGGTCCTGTTGATCGCCAACATGGTTCAGGTCGCCGCCTACACCAGACGGACCGAGATCGGGATCATGCGCCTGGTCGGTGCCAGCCGGTGGTACACGCAGCTGCCATTCCTGCTCGAGGCGGTGATCGCGGCCATGATCGGCGTGGTGATCGCGGTGGTGGGCCTGATCGTGGTGCGGGCGCTGTTCCTGGAGAAGGCGCTCGACCAGTTCTACCGGGCCAACCTGATCGCCCAGGTGGACTACGCCGACATCCTGTATTTCGTGGCGCCCTGGCTGGTTCTGGTGGGCGTGGCGATGTCGGGTCTCACGGCGTACACCACACTGCGCCTCTACGTACGAAGATAGATCCATGGCCAATACGAAGGCGAAGGACGCCAAGAACGGCAAGCAGATCGTGGCCAGCAACCGCAAGGCGCGGCACAACTACACGATCCTCGACACCTACGAGGCGGGTGTCGCGTTGGTGGGCACCGAGGTCAAGAGCCTGCGGGAGGGGCAGGCGTCGCTGGCCGACGCGTTCGCCACCGTGGACGACGGCGAGATCTGGCTGCGCAACCTGCACATCCCCGAATATCACCACGGCACGTGGACCAACCACGCGCCGCGCCGCAACCGCAAACTGTTGTTGCACCGCAAGCAGATCGACGCCCTGGTGGGCAAGATCCGCGACGGCAACCTGACCCTGGTGCCGCTGTCGTTGTATTTCGCCGAGGGCAAGGTGAAGGTCGAGCTGGCGCTCGCCCGAGGTAAGCAGGCCCACGACAAACGACAGGACATGGCCCGCCGCGACGCAGAACGCGAGGTCACGCGCGAACTCGGCAGGCGTGCCAAAGGCATGTCCTGACGCTGCGCCGACCGTCGCCACCAGTTGCTGTCGTTAGCTGTCCTTGATATCGCCTACGATCGCCTAAGCGCTGGGACATGACGGTTCGGAGGTGGGTGTGGCGCAGGACGCGTTGATCCGGGAGCTCTCGGCTGCGGTGGAACGCAGTCCGGATGTCATCGAGCTACGCCTGCATCTGGCGGAACTGCTCCTGCAGGACGGCCGCCCCGCCGAGGCGTTGTCGCACTGCAGCGCTGTGCTCAGTCAGGACGCCACCAACGCCGCGGCGCTGACCCTGCTGCAGCGGTGCAGCGCCGCGCTGGCCGGCGTACCGCAACAGCCCACCGCCGACCCCGCGCCTGCCGCGCGCGCCACCGAGTTCGACTGGCAGACGGCCGAAGATCAGGTCAGCGACATCATCGAACCGGCCTTCGTCGAACGTGAGCACAACGCCGACGGCACCGACGAGCGCGACTTCGACGTGCTGCAGCGCAGTCATGTGAGCCTTGTCGACGTGGCCGGGATGGCCGACGTCAAACAGCAACTCGACATCGCGCTGCTGGGGCCGATGCGAAATCCCGAACTGGTCAAGGCCTACAAGATCTCCGCACGCGGCGGCCTGCTCCTGTACGGACCCCCCGGCTGCGGTAAGACGTATCTGGCGCGCGCCGTCGCCGGCGAGATCGGTGCCGCGTTCTATCCGGTCGCGATCTCCGACGTACTGCACACCTGGCTGGGGGAGAGCGAACGCGCCCTGCACACCATTTTCGAGACGGCCCGACGCAATACGCCGTGCGTGCTGTTCTTCGACGAGGTCGACGCGCTGGGGCTGCGACGCGCATCGCTGTCCAACAGTGCGAGCATGCGGGTGCTGGTCAACACCCTGCTGGCCGAACTGGATTCGGCGACCTCGAGCAACGAAGGGGTGTACGTCATCGGTGCCACCAACATGCCGTGGGATGTCGACCCCGCCCTGCGCAGACCCGGCCGTTTCGACCGGATGATCTTCGTGGGCCTGCCCGACGCGGAGGCCCGCGCCGCCATCGTGCGCATCCACCTGCGGGACCGGCCGGTCGCCGGTATCGATCCGGGCGCCATCGCCGCGCGCACCGAGGGGTTCTCCGGCGCCGACGTCGCCCATGCATGCGACACCGCGACACAGCTGGCCATGGCGGATTCGGTGCGCAGCGGTCAGGTGCGGCCCGTCATGATGGGCGATATCGATGCGGCGCTGGCGCAGATCAGGCCCAGTTCGGGGCCGTGGTTCGACGTCGCGCGCAACGTCGTCGAGTTCGGTAACAGCGACGGAACGTACGATGACCTCGCGAAGTATCTGCGCCGCAAGAAGTTTCGTTGACCACTGACCCGTCGATCGCCGACCCCGCACAGGCGATCGCGATCGCCCGGCAGTACATCGACGCGCGTCGTTATCCACGCGCCGAGGAGGTGTTGCGCACGGCGCTCACCGTGCACCCGGACAGTGCGTACCTGCTGACCGAGCTGGCCCGCACGCAGATCCAGATGGACCAGTTCGTACCCGCCATGCACACCGCCTACGCGGCGCTGAGCCGGGCGCCGGACAGCACTTATGCGATGCGGATCTACGCCATCGCCCTCGATGCCGTCGGACGCCGCCAGGAGGGGCTCTCGGTGGCCTACCGGGCCGTCACCGATGCGCCGCTGGACTACCTGACCCATTACACCTATGCGAGCCTGCTGCTCAACAGCCACCACGCCCGCCTTGCGCTGCCGGTGATCGACGAGGCGCTGCGGCTCGAGCCGGGGGACGCCGATCTGCACCTGCTGCGCGGTCGTATCCTCCGTAATCTGCGCCGCCACAAGGAATCCACCGCGGCATACTACGAGGCCCTGCGCATCGACCCCGAGGCCGTCGCGGCAGTGCACAACATCGCGGTCAACAAACTCGAGCGCGGGCGGTGGCGCGGTGCGCTGCGCGGCCTGCTCGATGCCGCGCGGATGGACCCGAATCTGGGTGACCTGGCCCGCAAGAACATCGCGCTCACGGTGCGGTTGCCGCTGCGGCTGGTCACCGCTCTGGCGTTGGTGCTGGCCATGTTCGCTGCATCGGTGGCCGCCGACATGAACGGCGGTCAGCACGTCACGACGGCACGGGTGGTGCTGGGGGCGGCGATCGTGGTGTTCGTCGGGGTGCTGGTGTGGCTGGCGCGCCGGCTGACGCCGAAGTTGTGGCGGTCGGTGTTCAATGCGCGTGAGTTCTACTACGTGCGCGCCCTGGTGGTGGTCGCGACGGTCGGCTATGCCCTGGTCGCGGTCAGCGGCCTGCTGCTGCCCGCGCTCATGGCGATGACACCGCTACTGTTGTTCGCTCTGGTCGCCGTGGTGGTCATCGGCTGGTTCGTGGGCAGCTGAGTCTCGAAGCGGTATAGCGTGGCCCGGTGTCCAGCCCAGCCCGTCCGGTCACCCGACTGGACAAGACCGAAACACTCGCCGGCCTCTTCGCCGTGTGGGATGACATCGACACTCTGATGGCGTCGGTCGGCGCCGAGCAGTGGCGGCAGCCCAGTCCACTGCCGGGGTGGTGCGTGCAGGACCTGGTGTCCCACATCATCGGGACCGAGTCGATGATGGCGGGCGTGCCGACACCCGATCTCGGTGTCGACGCCGCGACGCTGACGCACGTCCGCAACCCGATCGGCGAACTCAACGAATGCTGGACCCGCCACCTGAGCCAGGAGCCGGCGGCGGCGATGATGACGCGGTACCGCGACATCACCGTGCAGCGGCGTGCGACGCTGACCGCGCTCGCTGACGACGAGTGGAACGCGGTGACGGCGACGCCCGCCGGTCCGGACACCTACGGCAGATTCATGCGCATCAGGACGTTCGACTGCTGGATGCACGAACACGACATCCGGCAGGCCCTCGACCTGGCGCCGTCTGACGCCGACCTCGCCGGGGCGCCGACAACACAGGCGCTCGACGAGATCGCCGCCTGCATGGGCTTCGTCGTCGGCAAGCGTGGGAAAGCGCCGGATGGTGCCCGCGTGGCCATCGAACTGACCGGCCCGGTGGCTCGGACCATCCGTGTCGCCGTCGACGGCAAGGCCGGGGTGGTCGATCACTTCGGCGGAACCGCCCCGACCACCACGATCACGATGGACGGACTGCAGTTCACCCGGTTGTGCGGGGGGAGGCCGGTTTTCGACGATCGACCGGCCGATGTTGCGTACGGCGGTGACGACGAGGTGGGTCGGCGCATCGTCGAACACCTCGACTACGTGATCTGAATCTGAATTCATCTAGGAGCGCGATCAGATTTTGCCCAAATTGACGCGCGCGGATACTGCGGAGCGCCGGCTCGTCGGGGCGGGTCGCGGCTTTTGCACCCTGTAGTTGCCCGCTCGGCGACGGTTGCCGCGCCACACTCGCACACGGTGCGGCGCCGCCTACGCCCAGTTCAGGCGCATGAACAGGTGATCCCCAATGTGCGCAGCGGTCGAGGCGGCGATGGGACAAACGGCACCACGAAGTGATGGCAAAGAATGCGGGCAGAGGGGGTATATGCCGTTCGCTGGCCCGTGTCGACGAGAGGGCGTCGCAAAAATTTACTGCTGCCAAATTTGCTCGTTTCGACCGTGCCGTCGAGAAGGCCGAAACACCCCGATGACCTGCACTGTTTCGTGTTGACAGGTCCGTCAGATTCTGCGAGTCTGCTGGCAACTCGTTTGATGAAAGGGTGGGAAATGACCGTCGCAGCTAATAGCTTCCCTACTGTTACAACCAGGTTCACGGACGTTACAAGAAAATTTCAGGTCGGCGTGGGGGCATGCGCAATTGCCGCTGCAGCCACGTTGACACCGGCAGTGGTGGCACAAGCGGATTCCATGCCATCGATTCCATTGGCTCCGGTTACCGATGTACTCCACACAGACTTGACTCTCAGCCCGCCTAATCTGGCACTCGACGGTAACCTGTGGTGGCTGGGTTCGTCGGCAACGGCACCTGCATTGTCGCGCACCCCGGTGTTCACATTCGAGCCATTGGCTCTGATTCCGGGATTCTTCAAGCCGCTGTACATGAAGTGGACGCAGAACTGGAATTTCGAAGCGTGCCTCGCGGGTTCCAGCGTGAAAATCGGACCGTACGGATCAGTCACGGTTTCCATCGGCCGAGGATGCTGACAACTCAGCTTCTCGACCGCTAATCCGGGACGGAATTGGTCCCGTAATTCCTGTACTCGCATTCGGTGAGTGCAGCCGACAGTACGGGACCATTCCGAGTGCCTATATTTTCGCGTTTTCCGTTCGCTCGCCGTTCGTCCGGTCAGCCCGATCGCCCGTTGCAAGCCGGCGACGAAGAACAACCGACGCGTCCGCCGTCTGGCTTCCTGGGGCGGCGGGCGACCAAACTTGCTGCTCTGGCGCTGCTCTTAGGCGTGGTCGGATTCGTCGGCTGGCTCGGAGCCCGAGCCGTCGAGGCCAACTCCAATCTGGAAGCTGCCCGAGCGAGCGCGCAGGCCACTGAGGACGCGCTTCTGGCCGGGCAGCCCGAGCGAGCGTCGGAATTCGCACGCGAAGCGCAGGTGCATGCGAGCGCAGCGCGCGACGCAGCGCATTCTCTGCCGTGGAATGTCGTGGCGAATATCCCATGGCTCGGCAGTCCATTCCAGACCGCGCAGCAGATATCTGATCTGGGCGTCAACTTCACCACCGACGTATTGGGGCCATCAGCACGAATCAGCAGCGTGATGAAGCCCGATGAATTGTTGAAAGATGGCCGGCTCGACGTTCAGAAATTGCGAAATGAAGCGCCTGAGCTGAGCAGGATATCTGCGAGTGCAGACCGGCTCGAATCCCATGCCATGAATATTGCTGAACCTGCCTATGTATCCCGCGTTCGAGATGCGCGCACGCAAGTTCAGTCGCAAATAACCGACGTCGCTGATCTCTTACGCAACACATCGCTGGCAGCACGTCTTGCGCCGTCCATGATGGGTGCTGACGGGCCTCGGACATATTTCATGGGTTTCCAGACAAACGCGGAAGCGCGGGCCACCGGTGGCCTACTCGGAGGATTTGGCATCCTGAGATTTGACGGCGGTGTTCCCACCGTCAAGGCCCTGGGTCCGAACACCGAATTCGACAAGCCTTTCCGGCCGATAGATCTCGGTGCCGAATTCAATGATCAATATGGTTTCACCAATCCCACTACAGACTTCCGGAACAGCAATCTGAGTTCACACTTTCCCTATGCCGCGCGGATCTGGCAGTCGTTGTGGGCCCAGCAGACGGGCATGAACGTCGACGGTGTCATCGCCATCGATCCGGTTGCGCTGAGTTATGTGTTGGGTGCAGTCGGACCGGTGACCATGCCCGACGGCGAGAAGGTGACCAAGGACAACGTCGTGGAGTTGACCGAGTCGACCGCCTACAGCCGTTTTGCGACCGATCAGACCGCCCGCAAGCGCTACCTCCAGGACATCGCCAACGAGGTCGTCACAAAGATGACTGGCACGGTGGAATCACCGCGCAAGCTGCTCGATGCGCTCGGCAGAGCCGTGGGTGAACGTCGCATCTCGGTGTGGAGTGCCTCGCCCACCGACCAGGAACTGCTGGAGCAGACGCCGCTGGCCCACGCGGTCCCCGATGATGCCGCGCCGTACGCCGAGGTGCTCGTCAACAATCTGGGCGGCAACAAACTCGACTACTACCTGAAGCGGCACATCGAATATGTCGCCGACGGATGCGACGGTGACACGCGCATGTCGACCTTCACGATCAGGTTGACCAGCACGGTGCCCGGCAAGCCACTTCCGGACTACGTCGCCGGGTCGATGGGGCTGGTGCAGGACATTCCGATCGACATGCCCAACGGGACGATGGTGACCTCAGTGCGCCTGCTGGCGACCAAGGGCGCGAATCTGGTGAGTGCCACTGCGAATGGTGCTCGTGTGCCGGTGCTCAACAGTACCGAGCGTGGTCACCCCGGATTCGAAGTGCAGGTGGTCATCCCGCCGGGGCAGTCAGGTGAACTCACCTTCCGGCTTTCCGAGCCGACGTCAGCCGGTGGTGCACGCGTGCCCGTCCAACCGCTTGTCGACAGCGTGGAGCCGGTCATCTCCGTACCGGAATGCTCGAAATGACCAGACCACAGATCAATTCGCACTGTTGCGGATCGCGCCCGGCGGCTCGCTCGACACCCCCAGTGAAGGAGTGGCGATGAATCTCCAAGACTTTGTCAAGTTGCTCCGGACACGGTGGATCACCATTTGTGTGGTCACGCTGGTGGCGATTGTGGCGGCCATTGTCATGACGGTGCTGACGAAGCCGGTGTATCAGGCGTCCACCAGGTTGTTCGTGTCCACGTCAGGCGGCGGGTCGGTGGCCGATATTTATCAGGGGAACCGGCTCTCCCAGGAACGGGTCATCTCCTACACAGAGATCCTGATGGGGCAGACGGTCGCGCAGCGGACCATCGACAAGCTCGGACTGAACATCGGTGCCGACGCGCTGCGGCAGAACGTCACCGCGACCGCTAAGCCGGACACGGTGCTGATCACGGTGAAAGTCCTTGATCAGTCCCCGGTTCGGGCCCGCGACATCGCGAACGCGTTGTCGGACGAATTCGTGGTCATGGTGCGGGAATTGGAAACGCCCGAACGGGGTGGCTCACCCGACGCCAGGGTGGTCGTGGAACAGCGCGCGTCGGTACCCGAGCGATCCGTGATCCCGAAGACCAAGCGCAACATCGCCTTCGGCGCCGCACTGGGTCTGCTCCTGGGGATCGGCCTGGCCGTTCTTCGTGACATTCTCGACAACACGGTCAAGGACCGGCCATCGCTGGAAGCGATCACGGGCGCCGGCATGGTCGGCAGTATCCCGTTCGACAAAGAGCGCCGGAAGGCGGCGGCGATATCCTTCGGAGCCGATCACACGCCGGTCGCCGAATCCTTCCGCAAACTCAGGACCAACCTGCAATTCCTGGCGGTGGACAATCCGCCGCGGGTGATCGTGGTGACCAGTTCGGTTCCCAATGAAGGTAAGTCGACGACGGCCATCAACATCGCGTTGGCACTGGCCGAGGCGGAATACAACGTCGTGCTGGTCGACGCCGACATGCGGCGCCCCATGGTGCACCGGTATCTCGACCTGATCGGACCGGTCGGCTTCAGCACCGTACTCAGCGGGGGAGCGTCCCTTTCCGAGGCGCTGCAAAAAACCCGCTTTCCCGGGCTGACGGTGCTCACCGCGGGCACCGTGCCACCCAACCCTGTCTCTTATACACATCTGACGCTGCCGACGAAGAGGATGGTGTGGAGCGGGGGGGGGGGGGGGGGGGGAAAAAGGGGGGGGGGGGGGGGGGGGGGGGGGGGGG
>CAMFLL010000070.1 GCA_945957405.1 uncultured Mycolicibacterium sp.
GGCACCATTCGTAGTTGCTCCACGCGTCGATGGCTCCCTCGCCGGCGCCGTTGGTCGCTTGGGCGGTACCCCCACCCAACCCCATCGCGGCGGCCAGCCCGAAGCCTGCCAACGCTGCTGCCGCACCCATCCGCGTCGGTCGGCGAAATCCGGTCATGTCATGTCCCCTCTGGTGGTCCGATGGGCATCAGTACACGACGACCCGATCGCCACCGATCCCAAATCGGGCGAATCCAGGTAGCCCTAGGCACCCTCGGCCGGTATCACCGGCACGATCACACTCGACGGGTGCGCGGCATCGTGCAGGATCGTCTGGGTGGCGGTGACAGTCGCAGCACTTCGCCCGAACGGCTCGCCGGTATTCGGATTCGGCGCGAACTGCGGATAGTCACTGCTGGAGATCTCGATCCGGATGCGGTCACCGGCACGAAACTCATAACTGGTGGGCCAGATCTGGATCCGGTACTCGTACGGTGTGCCCGGCACGGTGGGGGTCGGCGCCGACAGCGAGTCCCGGAATGCGGTGCGCAGAATCCCGTCGTTGAGGTTGATCACCGCGCCGTCGGGGCGCACGACGGCCAGCTTGGCGGTGAAGTCGGTGTCGGCCGCCGAGGAGCTCGCCCAGAGTTTCACGGTCGTCGGTCCGGTCACCTCGGTGTCGTGGGTCAGCGCATCGCTGGTGTAGACGAGAACGTCGGATCGTTGTTCGACCGGTGTCTGGTCGTAGGGCCCCTGTGGCCCCGAACGAGCACCGCAGCAGGAGTGGCCGCCGAGGCTGGGCGCGGGGAAGTTCGGGTCGTACGTGTAGATATCGGGTTGATCGGTCGCGGGCGGCGCGGCAGTCAGAAGGCCCTTCCGTTCTGCTAGTCCACCCGGTCCGGACAGGTAGTACGTCGTTGGTGTGGTCTGCGGTGGCGGCCACGCCGATGCCGTCCGCCACGTGTTGGCGCCCATCACGAAGTAGTCCACCCGCGGTTTCCCGGGTGCCACCACCGCGCCTGAAGCGTGGTCGTCCTGCCCCTTGAGGAAATGGTCGTACCAGGCCAACATGAGGTCGTTGATGGGACTGTCGGCCACCGGTCCGATGTCCTTCAGCATCGGGGCCGGCTCGGAATTCGTTCTGCCCCAGGCCACGTGATCCCACGGCCCGATCACCAGCCGCTGGTTGTCCCGTGCGGTCTGATTGGCGCCGTGGGTCACCATGCCCGCGAAATTCTCGACGCCACCGGCCAGAAACGCGTCATACCAGCCTTCGAAATGCAGGACAGGCACCGTCACCGACGGATAGCGGTCGCGAATGCTGACGCGCTGCCAGAACTCGTCACGGGTCGAGTGCCGTATCCAGTCGAAGTACCAGGGTGCGACGGCTGGATTGGCTGGCTGCATCGGCGGCAGATCCTGATACGGGCGGAAGTCGAGCCAGCGGGTGGGATCGTTTGCAGCAGTGGTTAATTCAGTGACCGCCGCGTGGTCGCCGCGGTTCTTCGCCGCCGTCGTCGCGATCGATTCCATGGCCCATGGCAGCACGAACCCTAGGCGGAACTGTCCGCCTTCATAGGTCCACCCGTCGTAATAGTCCGATGCGGTGTTGGTTGGCACGATGGTGACCAGATGTGGCGGTGCCGTCACCGCGGCCAACCACTGTGTCGCTCCGACGTATGACGACCCGTACATGCCGACCTTGCCGTTTGATCCGGGCAGCCCGGCCGCCCACTCCACCGAGTCGTAACCGTCGTTCTGGTCGTTGGTGAATTCACTGAACACGCCACCGGAGTTGCCCTGGCCGCGGACATCCTGCACCACCACGAGGTAACAGTGCGACGCGAACCAGTCCGGTGGTTCGTACCGAGCCGCCTCGTCCTGCGCTCCGGACTTACCGTACTGCGTGCGCATCAGGATCACCGGCACCTGCTCAGTGGTCTGCGGCCGGTAGACGTCGGCCCGCAGAACAGTGCCGTCGCGCATCGTGGCCGGGACATCGGGCTGTTTGGTCACCGCGCACGGGCCGCGGCCGGCGTGCTGGGGCCACAATGCCGCGCGCTCATCGTCGCGCGGCGCAGCGCAGCCCGTTCCGGCAAGTATCACCGCGGAAATCAGGGCCAGCGCCCGCATCGCAACCGTGGTCACCCATCCACGCTAGCCCTGGTGTCAGCTCCCGGACACCTCGAGCTCGCGCACCGACCCCCTGAGGTAGGTGGCGACACCCAATCCGATGGCGAGCCAGATGATTCCGACGATCTTGGCGTTGGTGTCCGCATCCCAGAGCGCGATCATCAGGATCGCCGCGCCCAGCAGCGGAGAAATCACGTGGGCGAACCAGCGCCGGCTGCCGTTGCGCTTGGCGAAGTGGGTGATGACGCTGAAGTGCATCAGGATGTACGACAGCAGCGCCCCGAACGTGACCAAGGTGGTCAGCAGGCTGGCCTGGCTGACACCGAAGATACCGATCGCCAGTGCGAGCCCGGAGATCATCACCATCGCGTTCATCGGCACCTTGTGCTTGCCGTTGACCCGCGCGAAGAACTTCGGCAGATGGCCGTCGCGCGCCATGCTGAAGACCAGGCGGGATGCTGTGGTGTTGGCGGTGGCGATGTTGCCGAACGCGGCGAACAGCGCCGCGTTCAACACGATGAACATCTTGAACTTGCTGTCCATGACGTTACCCACCAAGTCGTAGAAGGCGTTGTTGGCGGCCGTGCCATCGGCATAGTGAGTTCCATTGGGCACCAGGATGCTCGCGAAATAGACCTGCACGACAAACAGCACCGTCGAGAGGTACATGACCAGCATGGTCGCCTTGGACACGGCCTTCCCGCCCCCATTGGCCTCTTCGTTCAGGGTCGAGACTGCGTCGAAACCGAGGAAGCTGAACGCCGCCACCGGGATTGCCCCGGCCACCACCGACCACGATGCGCCGCCGTGCGGGTGGAACGGGTCGAGCGTCAGGTGCGCGTGGCCTTGCAGCACCAGAACAGCTGCCCAGCTGAGGAATACGGCCAGGATGGCGAGCTGGATGTACAGGGAGTACTTGTTCATCTTCGCCGTGACGTTCATGCCGAGCAGGTTTGTCAGCGCGGTCAGAGCGACGAACAGCACCACCCACACCCAGGCAGGAATCGCGGGCATGATGGCAGTCATCGCACTTGCCGACAGGACGCACAACAGTGCCGGCAACAACAGGTAGTCGAGCAGGATCGCCCACCCGGACACGAATCCGAGGAAGCGGTTCGTTCCGAGACTGACGTAGCTGTAGGTCGACCCCGAGACGGGAAACACGCGGGCCATCTCCTTATAGCTGATGGCACTGAACAGCATCGCCACCGCGGCGATCACATAGACCGCGGCCACCGCCCCGGCCGACATGTTGTAGAGGATCCCGAAAATACCGATCGGTGCCAGCGGCACCATGTAGACCAGGCCGTGGATCACCAGGTCCCGGACCGACAGCGTGCGCACGAGTTCCGGTTCGTATCCGAGCTCCCGCAACCGTGCGGTGTCGTCGTCGGCTTTCATCAACATGGTGGCCTCCTCGGTCTGTGTTCGACCGAAGCTACGGTTGGGCCCTGCCCAGTGGCTCGCTTGTGCGCGCTACCCGCGCAATAGCGATTTCCATCGTTTAGCGCATTGTGATCACGCGGGTGGTTTGCCATTTGAGCAACGATCCTTGGCGCCTGAGCAGGGTCTGTAGCACCCTGTTCGAATGCCCCGACGCCGCGATACGCCGCCGCCTCAGACAGGTCTTGCCGAGAAAGATGTCCTCGTCGGATTCCTCGATTACCTGCGCGGGTGCGTCATCGGGAAAGTGCAGGGCGTCCCGGAGCCGGCTGTGCGGACGCCCGGCGTGGCATCGGGCACCAACCTGCTCGGCCTGCTGAAGCATCTGACCCATGTGGAGCGCTACACGTTTCTCGGCGACCACGTCACCGACTGGCCGGCGACCTTCCATGCCGGGCCCGACGAAACCGTCGATGACCTGGTCACCGCCTATCGCGATGCAGTCAGCGACGCCAACGGCGTGATCGCCGCGTGCGACGACTTGGAGGTGGCGGCCGCCAGGCCGTCGTCCGGGGCGGCGCCGCCGTCGATGCGCTGGGCCTTGGTACACATGATCGAGGAGACCGGGCGACATGCCGGCCACCTCGACATCCTGCGTGAACTCGCGGACTGCACCACCGGGCGATGATCGGTGCTACTCGCCGACGGCCGCCATGCGTCCGCGCGGGTACGGCAGGTCGATACCGTGCTCGTCGTAGGCGCGCAGAATCTCGCGCCGGAGTCTGCGCTGCACCGCCCACTGCGCGTTCGGCCGTGTCTTGAGGGTCATCCGCAATGTGAGCATGTCCGCCGACCACTCCTGCACGCCGAGCATCTTGGGTTCACCGAGCACCTTGTCTGACAGCGATTCGTCGGCGATGGCGGCCTCTGCCGCCTGGATCGCGACCTGTTCGGCCTTGCCGACATCAGCGGTCAGGGCCACCGGCAACTCGATGCGTGCCACCGCATATTCCTGGCTCATGTTCCCCACGCGCGCGATCTCGCCGTTGCGGACGTACCAGAGCGTGCCGTCGATGTCCCGGACGGTCGTGATGCGCAGTCCGACACTCTGCACCTCGCCGACCACCTCACCGACGTCGATGGTGTCGCCGACGCCGTACTGGTCCTCCAGCAACATGAACACGCCGGAGACGAAATCCCGCACCAGATTCTGCGCGCCGAAGCCGATGGCCAGTCCGATGACACCGGCCGAGGCGATGAACGGAGCAATGTTGACCCCAAGAACGTTGAGCACCGCCAACGTCAGCCAGACGAGCAGGACGATCGACACGGTCGACTTGAGTACCGAGCCGATGGTCTGCGCACGTTGCAGGCGTCGCTGTGCAGTCTTCTGATCGCCTGTCGCCGGCATCCGGGCCCGAATATGGCGCAGCAGCGGCGGTTTCATCGACCCCTCACCCGGCGTGCGGTTCCGGCCGGTGGCCCGGTCGATCATCCGGTGCAGGATGTAGCGCGCGATCAGCGCGACGACGACATACACGACGATCCGCACCGGGACCTCGATGAGCCAGTAGCGATTTGTCTCCGTCCATTCGAAAGCCAAGGCGTGTACATCCATGACCTCGACCGTACGGGGCGTTGCCGTGCTGTCGAAAATCTGCCCCGGCGGCGGGGTTTCAGACGCCAATACTGACGCGAGCGTAGGCGGCACGCGCCGTCACCTCCTGGCAGTGCCGACTCGCCGGTCTGAACTGGCCAGTCCGCGGCGTTTCGCGCGGCGGGCCGCCCAGTACGCAACCAGCAGTGCCACGGCAAGCAACGGATAGCCCATCGCTATCCGCGCGAACGCCAGCCAGCCTGTGGCACCCGCGTCGTAGAGCCACTGCGCGACGATGAATCTGGCCGCGAAGACCGCGACGAACGTCAGCGTGGCGATGTCGAAACCCCGGCGCGTGGCGACGTCAGCCCGCCATGCGTGGCCCGATCCGTCGTTGGCGAACAGGTTCCACATCACCCCCACCAGCGGTCGCCGCACGACGACAGAGCCCGCGAACACCACGGCCAGGATCAGGCTCACCCAGATACCGGGCAGGAAGTAGTTCTCGGCGGAACCGGTGTAGAACGCGATGAGCGCCGCGACGACGACGCCGAGCAACCCCGATACCGCGGGCTGAATCGGCTCGTTGCGCAACAGCCTCCGCACGATCAGCCCGGCGCTGGCACCGACCGCCACCACCACTGCCGCGTCCAAGCCTGCGATCGCGTTCACGATCACGTAGGCGAACGTCGGGATACTGGCATACACCAGGCCGGATATGCCACCCATCCGCACGAGCAGAGTCGGCGTGCGCTCCTCGGTGGCGGTGGTGTCGGTCACGCCGTGGCCCCCTTACCCAGGTGCTCCCCGAGGAACCGGTCGACGGCGTACCACATGTCGATCGTGTTGTTCGGGTTGACGAAACCGTGGCCTTCGTCCTCCTTCACCATGTACTCGACATCGACACCGCGGGCACGCAGGCCCTCGACGAGGTTGTCGGATTCGGCCTGCACCACGCGAACATCGTTGGCGCCCTGGATGACCAGCAGCGGAGTCTTGATCTGGTCGACTTTCGTGATCGGCGAGCGCGCCAGCATGTCGGCGAGTTGCCTGGGATCGTCGGGGTTGCCGACGTAAAGGTGCCAGTTGTTGGCCAGGTGCGGCCGGGCGACCTCCGGCAGGGTGCGCATGAAGTTGCTCAGGTCGGAGATCCCGACGTAGTCGATGGCCGCGGCGAAGACGTCGGGGGTGAACGTGACGCCGACCAGGGTGGCGTAACCACCGTAGGAGCCGCCGAGGATGGCGACCCGTTCGCGGTCGGCGTAGCCCTGCGCGATGGCCCATTCGACGCCGTCGATCAGGTCATCGTGCATCGTGCCCGCGAACTGTCCGATCGCCGCCTTCTGAAAGGCCTTGCCGTACCCAGCGGATCCGCGGAAGTTGACCTGCAGCACCGCGTATCCGCGGTTCGCCAACAGCTGTACGCCTGCCGCGTACATCCACCCGTCGCGAGCCCACGGCCCGCCGTGCACGGTGAGGACCAGTGGCAGGTTCCTCGGCGGGATCCCAACCGGCAGTGTCAGATACGAATGCAGATCCAGCCCGTCGCGCGACGGAATCGTCACCGGTAGCATCGGCGCCAGTCGCTCGGGCTCCAGATGCGGATAGGGCCTGAACAACAACCGGCTCATACCGGTGTCGTGGTCGTAGAAATAGGTGACGCTGGGATCGCGGTCGTGGGTGAAGCTGACGATCCACTTCGTCCCGCCGATGTCGGACGACAGCGCACCGATGTCGCCGTCGGAGAGCTTCTCCAGACCCGCCAGCACGTCGGCGAACTGCGGATCGAGCGCGTGAATGACCTGTCGCTCAAAGAGATAGCGCACACCGAGCAGTTCGCCGGTGGCGCGGCTCTGGATCAGCGGCTCGGGCAGACCCGCCCAGACCTGCGCGCGTGTGTCGATGTCGAAGGTCGGGTGGCTGTCGACGGCATACTGCTTGCCGTCGGCCACGTCGAGCCGAACCAGCCGGGTACGGTCGGTGCCTTCGTTCGACCCCATCCAGATCCCGCTGCCGTCGGGCGTGACCACCATGGGATACATCCCCATGGTGTAGTCCTTGCCGTCATACTCGGCGATAGACCGCAACGACTTGCCCACCGGGTCCCACTGCAGGACTTCCAGGTCGCCGTCACGGTTCAGCTTCGTCGCGAACAGATCGCCGCGACGGCTGGCCAGCCAGCCGATGACGTCGCCTGGATTCTCGGCGAGCACAGTCAGCTCGCCCGTGGCGATGTCGAGTTCGTAGGCGTCCATGTGCGTCGGGCCGCGCTTGTTGGAGCCGACGACTGCCTTCCCGGGCTTGTCGGCCAGCAGCTCGTAATAGTTCATGGCGCCAGGGAACGGCGTGAGGTCGACGATGCCCGCGTCCGGGTTGTCGAGATCGACCCGCATGACGTGCCAGTTCTCGTCGCCTCCGGTGTCCTGCAGGTACAGCAGCCATCGCGGGTCGTCGGTCCAGGAAAAGTGCAGGATGCTGCGGGTCTCGTCGGCGGTCACACGCCGGGCGTCGGCGCCGAACTCGCCGTCTCCGTCCAGCGACGCCACCCAGATGTTCATCCGGTCCCGCCACGGCGCCAGGTAGGCGACCCGGGTGCCGTCCGGGGAGATCGCGGCAGCAGCCCTGGTAGGCGGCTTGAAGAAATCGTCGACGGAGATGAGCTCAGGTGTGGTCATGTCTACATGGCACACCCGGACGTAACGGCACAGTCAAGCCGTTGCGATGGACGATGATATACGCGTGGCCTGGAGCACCCGTGAACTCGCCGAACTGGCGGGCACCAGCCTGCGCGCCGTGCGGCACTATCACCAGGTCGGCCTGCTGCCCGAGCCAGAACGCCGCAGTAACGGCTACAAACAGTACGGCGTCGCGCACCTCGTCCGGCTGGTGCGCATCAAAAGACTGACCGACCTCGGCTTCTCGCTGACCCAGATCGCCGCGATGGGCGCGCAAGATGATCACCCCGAGCAGGCACTACGGGAGCTCGACACCGAACTCGCCGCGACGATCGACCGTCTCCAGCGCGCCCGCGGTGAGCTTCGCGAGCTGTTGGAGCACTCGGCGCCGACCGATCTGCCACCTGACTTCGTGGCACCGGACACCGCCGCCAAGATGACCGATGCGGATCGCTCGCTGGTCGTCGTGTTGAGCCGTGTGCTGGGACCGCGCGGCATGCAGGCCTATGCCGACATGATGCGCGAGACGCCCGAGGATCCGGCGGCCACCGAGCTGGACAACCTGCCGGCCGACGCCGACGAGTCGATGCGCCAGGACCTCGCCGAGCGGCTCGCGCCCTACATCAAGGCGGTCCGGGAAGCACATCCCGCGCTCGACGACTCGCGTGCCGACGCACCGAAGGGAAAGCGCTTCGCGGACAAGGCGATCGATGACGCCATGCTGGACCTGTACACCCCGGCGCAGCTCGACGTGCTCCGTCGGGCGGGCAGGATCGTGCGGGAGTCAGCCACCTAGGGTCGGCAACGGCAAAGGGGCGAGGCGGAAACTCGGCGGCTCGCTGCCGTGCAGGTGTCGGACGAAGTAATCCCACGTGCGGCGCATGAAGTAGTGCTGCCTGCCGATCAGCGCGTGCTCGGCGCCGGGGATCATGATGAGGTCGAAGTCCTTGTCGGCCTTGACGAGTGCATCGACCAGTCGCATCGTCATGTAGGGGTGGGCGTTGTCGTCGAGTTCGCCGTGGATGAGCAACAGCTTGCCCGACAGGTTTTCGGCCAGGGTGGCGTTCGAGATCGCGCGCTTGCCGTCCTCACTGAGATCACCGTGGTAGTGCTCGGCCCACATCGCGAGGTTGATGGTGTTGTCGTGGTTCCCGGACGTCGCCACCGCCACGTGATAGGACTCCGGGTACATCAGCACGGCACGGGCTGCGGCGAAGGCGCCCGCTGACTGCCCCGTGATGCCGACTCGACTGGTGTCGAGCCACGAATACCGGTGCCCGAGTTCGCGGATCGCGGCGATGTGGTCGTCCAGGGCGCCTGCGTTGCCGAGGTCACGGTAGGAGTGGTCGTGAAAGGCCTTGCTACGCGCCGCGGTACCGCGGCCGTCGATGGCGATTGCGGCGAAGCCGAGGGCCGCGTAGGCCTCTGGCTCGCCCTGGTGCGGCGGGTCGAATTGTGGTCCCGCCCGGTAGATCTGAGGGCCGGGATAGATGTGCTCGACGAGAGGGTAGCGGCGGTCCGGATCGAAATCGTGTGGGCGCCAGAGCAGACCGTAGATCGGCGTCTTCCCGTCGGCGCCCGTGACGCAGAAGCGCTCCGGCGGTTTCCAGCCGAGCGCCTCCAGTGCCTCTGTGCCGGGTGCCTCGAGTTCGACGAGCTCACGACCGTCACCGTCGCGCACGACCGAGCGCGGCGGCTGGCTCGACGTCGACGCCCGATCGAGGATGTACCCACCCTCGGGCGGGCTGACCGCGTCATGGTCGAGATCGTCGTCGGTGAGCCTGGTGAACCCCGAACCGTCGAGGTTGATCCGGCACAGCTGCCGGATGTACGGGTCGTCGTCGACGAGACCACCCGCGGCGAAGAACACCTGCCTGCGATCCTCGTCGACCCACAGCAGCGAGCGAACAAGCCACTGCCCCTGAGTGATCCGAGTGACCTGCTGCCCATCGGGGGAATAGAGGTATAGGTGACCCCAACCACCGCGCTGCGACCACCAGACGATCTCACCGGACTCCAGCACATGCACCATGTGTGGGTCGCCGAGCTGCACGGCCGGATCGACGCGCGTGTCGCCCGTCTCGCTGATCAACGTCGTCGTCACACCCGTCGCCGGGTCGAGGCGGCGCAACTGCAGGGTGCGGGCATCGCGGGAGTGCTGCAGGAAATGGACGGCTTCACCTGCTTTCCCGGTCCACCATGCGTAGACCAGCGCGGTGTTGTGCATGATCGGCGTCGGTTCGTTCTGCTGGCGGACCACCTTGCGCCCGTTCACGTCGAGGACGTTCCAGGTCATCGTTGCGACGGCATCCTCACCGGGCATCGTGTAGCGGGTTCGGTGTTCCTTGGGGCGGCTGCCGTCGGCGGGCGTCGACTCGACGAGCACCAATTCCGCTAGATCACGTTGGTCGATGCGCTGCACCAGGATTCGAGTGGAGTCAGGCGACCAGTGCAAGATCGACAGCGGCGGCAGCCCCAGCACACGCATGAGCGCCCGTCCGCCGGTGGTGTCGGGCAGGCCGCCATAGTCGAAATGCGGCTCGGCGTCGTCGGTGAGCGCGAACTCCTCCTCACCATCACGTGAGCGAACCCAGATATTGCCGTCCCGGCGGAACGCAACCCACGCCTCATCCGGTGACGGCACGTCGCCGGGCACCGGCTGCGCGTCGGTTCGCGCACTCAGCCCTGCGTCGTCCGACCATTCCCACCGTTCGTCGAATGCGGTGAACCGCACGGCGGCGTCGTCGCGGATCTCGACGCCGGTGATCGGCAGGTCGCTCCCGGTCGCCGCACGGCCCGACTCTTCGGACAGGGCGGCGGCCAACCGGTCGTGGTCGAAAGCGGCCCGACGGGTGCCGTCGCCGGGATCGACCGCGACATAGCGCCTGCCCACCTGGTACCAGAACCTCGTGCCGTCGGACAGCCAGTGCGGTTCCAGTGCGCTGCCGGGAACCTTGCGCGCTCGGTATGGCGCCAGCATCTTCTCGGCGCGTGCGTAATCGGAGGAGGTCAGCGTGCGTGCGGTGGCGTCAGCGGTCACGCTGTTCATGCAACACCCGGACGTAGCGGCACAGTCAAGGCGCGCGCGACAGCCCTATTTGACCGTGCCGCGACGGCACAGCTTTGGGTGAGCGCATGCCTCTTGTCGCCGTCGCCTATCTGGGTTCGCACTTCTTGAGCTTTCTCGGCAACGGAATCCTCGCCGTGGCAATGCCGCTGATAGTTCTGCAGACCACACACAGTCCGTTGAGCATGGGCGCCGTCTCGACGGCGACTGCGGGCCCTGCGCTGCTCGTCGGACTGTGCGCCGGCGTTCTGATCGACCGGGTCAACCGCCGCACGTGTTCGATCCTCGCCGATGTCGTCTCAGCGGGCGCGGTGGCGGCCGTCCCCGTGGTCGACCTGCTCTGGGGTCTGAACATGTCCTGGTTCGTCGCGCTCGCGATCGTCGGCTCCTTCGGTGACGTTCCGGGGATGACGGCACGACAGGTGATGGTCCCGGCGGTGGCTCGCGACAGCGGTGTGCCCTTGGAACGGTTGATCGGCCTGCGTCAGTCGATGACGTCGATGGCACTCGTGATCGGCCCCGCGGCCGCAGGAACATTGCTGTCGCTGTTCGACGGCAGCACCGTCCTGTTCGTGACGGCGGCCACCTCTGCGGCCGGGGCACTGATCACCACCGCCATGCCGAGCCGGCTCGGTGACGTCGACGCCGACACCGGACCGCGAGAGCCGCTGTGGAACCAGCTGGCGGCCGGGGCGGCAGTGCTGAAAAGCAGCCGATTCCTCACCGGCACAGTGACTCTCACGGTTGGCCTGGCGGTGGCGATCGGCGGACTGCAGGGTATGGTGCTGCCGCTGTACTTCAGCGTCCTGTCACGTCCGGACCTGCTCGGTTTCGTCCTGACGGCGCTGGCGCTCGGGATGCTGGCCGGGACCGCCTGCTTCGCCGCGGTAGGCACCAGGGCTCCGCGGCGACTCTGGGTGGCCGGTTCAGTGGCTGGAACGACGGTGGGCTTCCTGCTGATGGCGACGTTGGCCTCGCCGGCGGCGGTGTTCGCCGGCGCCGGCCTGTTCGGCATCGCCAACGCGGTGCTGGGGGCGACGCTGGGCGTACTGCAGGCCGAACGCATCCCGGACACCGTCCGCGGGCGGGTGCTCAGCGTGCAGAACGCGTGTCTCCAGGTCGCCGCTCCGGCGGGTATCGGGCTGTCAGGACTCGTGGCCGAATGGGGGCCGCCGATAGCGGCGGGATTGGCCGTCTTCGTCGTCTGGATGGCCGTCGCCATCCTTGCTCTGGCCTCGTTGTGGTCCCGGATCGACTCTGATGCCTCAGGGCATGAGCCTTACCACACCTCGAAGCTGGTGAGTTGAACCCCCTATGTTTTCCCAGGTATTACGCTTCTGTGCATGCTTCGGACGAGTACGGATCGCGGCCGTGCTCGCGCGCACGTCAGCCGCTGCACCGTCACAACCCACTTTGCTGTGCACAATATGCCGCCCGTGCTCACCCAGGCCACGTGCGGATCGTCATGACATCCCAGAGTTGGCAGGATCCGCGCCATCCCGACCACTACCACTGGATGACGTCGAGGCTCGACGCTCGCGGCGCACACGCCACCACGTCGCGCATCATCGCCATGTGGATGGTGGTGGGCGGTCTGGCACCCGCCCTCATTGTGTTCGGCGCAACGGGTCCGGCCCAATGGCCGCTGCGGGTGGCCGGGGTGGCCGTCACCGTGGTGAGCGGACTACTGGGCATTCTGTGGCTGCGCAGCGCATGGCCCACCAAGTCGCAATCGGCCTGCTGCGCCGTCATCGGGACTGCGATGACCGCTGTCATCTGCCTTCTGCTACCCAGTCCGCTGCTGGCCCTGATGGGCAGCGCGGTATTTGCCGCTGTCGCCTCTTACGCGGCCATCTTCCACTCGTGGCGACTCATCGCCTTCGTGGTGTCGGTCGCGGTGACCGTGATCGCCATCAGCGCGGTTCGGCTCGGCGCCACCGAGCCGGCCGTGGCTTTGGGCCTCGGCATCACGAACATACTGATCACCATCTACGTCACGGTCGTCGTGCGTGTGCTCATCGGGCTGATCGACACCGATGTCTTCACGGCCGCCATCGAGCCGACCACCGGACTGCTGAGCCGCGACGGCTTCCACGACGGTCTGGCCGTGATGCTGGCCGCGCGTGGCCGCACCGAAGACCGCTACCTGACAGTCGCGACGATCAGCCTCGACAGTTTCACCGCCGTCACCGATCTCAGCGGCACGGGTCATGCCCGCCAGTTGCGCGTCGCCGTCGCGCAGATGCTGCGCGACACCGCCCGTCGTGACGCCGTCTTGGCCCACGTGCCCGATTCCGAGTTCCTGATCGCCGATCTGTTCACCACACCTGACCCCGACCCGCTGTGCGCTCGGGTGAACGCCGGGGTGAAGGCCGCGGCACCCGAACTGACGGCCAGTATCGGCGTGGCGGTCACGCCGTTGAGTCCGTTGGCGGCGCATTCGCCGGTGGAAGTGGCGGACATCCTGCTGGAAATCGCCGGGCAGGCCGTGCGGGCCGCGCGCGGCGGCGGCGGAAATCGGAGTCGCGTCGTGTACATGCCGGCGCTGCCGGTGCCCGACGACGAATCCCACGACACGTTCTAGGTCCAATACACCACACCTGGCACCGAGAGCAACGGAATCTCGTGGACGCAGTTTCTGCCCCCGCCTCTCCCGTCGACAACACGACCTCCACGTGTGCCCGTCGGCAGATGTTCGCCACCGCCGCATGCCCGAGCGCTCGCGACCGGGCCCGGTTCTGAAGGGGCGACTGGTGGGTTGCCGTGGTCGAACGCCGGCTCGGCGCGTCATGTCGGCGACGGCGTCCGACAGCCCCGTGGCTGTCGATGATTATTTTGCTACTCCCAGCAGGCGCGCGTCGCAGAAACGGCGCCTTCGGTCACCGAACGGACACGGCACGATCACGTTTGAGCTCATGCCATTTCAACCTGGCAACTAAACGAGAGCACGTCTGGACATTGCTTGCACGACTGCCCTAGCGTCCGGATGACAAATTGTCTTCGCTGTAAAAGGCGGGCACACAACGAAGGAAGACGACGGTGCAGATCAACTACGTTCGATTCACGATCAAGACCCTTGCCGGTGCCGCTCTCTGCGTCGGCGCCACCGCGTTGAGCCCGCACGCCGCCGCCGCCCCGCTGTTGACGGGTGGCTACAAGTGCGTCGATCAGATGGCCGGTGCCGCTGCAGCGGCGGCGGGTTGCAGTGCCACGTCGGTCGAGGCATCGGGGCTTGTCGCCCCCGTGGCAGCACCGGTGGTGCCCATGGCCGCCCCGGTCCCACCGGTGCCCCTGGGCGTGCCGCCGGTGGTGCCTCCGGTACCCCTCGGCGTCCCACCGGTACCACTCGGGCCGCCTCCTGGCGGACTGCCGGTCGGCGCACCCATACCGATTGCCGCTCCGTTGGCCGCGCCGCTGGCGGCCGGCGCTGTGGTCGCCGACATGAGCGCCACCGGCAAGGGCGCGCCGATCACCACATCGGCCGCCACGGTCGGTCCCACCCCGGACATCCCAACGCTGCCCGGCCCCATGGGCTGACACCTCCCTTCGCTGTCGCACAGCCATCGCACCCGAAAGGGGCGGTGGCTGTGCGGCTTTCGAATCGCGTCTACTCCTGCACGATCACCGGATCACCGACATTGACGGTGTTGTAGTACCACTCCGCGGCAGCGGGGCTCAGGCTGATGCAGCCGTGGCTGACGTTGTCGAACCCCATGGACTGGATCGCCCATGGGGCCGAGTGCACGTACAGACCGCGACTGGTGATGCGGACCGCGTAATCCACCGTCAACCGGTATCCATCGGGATCGGTGACCGGAATGCCGACACTGCTGGAATCCATGATGACCGAACGGTCCTTGGCCAGAACGGTGTACGTGCCCACCGGTGTCGGGTATTCGGGCCGCCCCATCGACGCCAGCAGCACACCTTCTTCACCCGCATGGGGAAGGTGGTGTGGCGCGGGCATACTGATCGGCGAGCCTTCCCCAAGTCCGTCGATGGTCACCGTGAACGTGTGATCCGAGATGTCGGCGGTACCGACAACCTTTGGACCCGTGATAAATTCGGCCACCCTGGTGCCCACTGACAGTTTGATGGTGCTGTGCGCCGGCCACCACTGAGCAGGCACCCACTGCACCACGTTGTTGTTGAGCCATTCGAACTTGCCTGACATCGGTGTTGCCGACGTGACGGCGATGGCGCGCTCGGCGGCTCGCCGGTTCGAGATGGGTTGGTTGAAGGTGACCACCACGGGGTGCGCCACACCGACGACCTCACCATTGGTGGGCGATATCGATTGAATACCCGAACCGAGCGGCAGGCTCGCCGCTGTCGTGTCGACACCCGGCGTACCTCCAGCCACAGTCATGGCGACAACGGCAACCGCCAGCACAGAGGGAACGACAGCCCGCATCCACCCGACCCTTCACGCGACTTTCACGACGACCCCAACTCACGAACCCCGCCATCGTACGAAGCCGCTGACCGCCGAACCTTCAGGCACGCTTGACTATTCGGTCAAGCCTTGATCACTTTTCGGCTACGGCGCGAACTCCGCGTCAGCCCTGCGATGTTTCGCGCCGACATCGGGCGGGCATTTCTCCTGCCGTCGTACGCGCGCCGTCTCCAGACAGGATCCACCTCATCCATGACTCCTCACGCCGTCATCTCGGGCGCCGGTATCGGCGGGCCGGCCCTGGCGCATCAGCTCACCGCCCGCGGTTGGCGGACCACCGTTGTCGAGCGTTACCCGAGTCGACGCGACGAAGGCCAGAACGTCGACGTCCGCGGCGCCGCCCGGGAGGTGATTCGCCGGATGGGTGTCGAGGCGGCCGTCCGCGCGGCCAACACCGGCGAGGTGGGTACCCGGTTCGTCAGGGCGGACGGCACGGCGGCCGCGTCGTTCCCAGTGGCCACATCCGGGCAAACCGACGGTCCCACAGCCGAGTTGGAGATTCTGCGCGGGGAGCTGTCTCGCATCCTCATCGACCACAGCGCCGCGGCCACCGAGTACCTCTTCAACACTCAGATCACCGACGTCACCGATCACGGCGACCATGTCTGTGCTGTGCTGCAGGACGGCACCACGCTCGATGCCGACGTGCTGGTGATCGCCGAAGGTCTGCACTCACGATCGCGGCGCTTCGTGACTCCGGTAGAGGTCCGGGATCTCGGCATGTACTTCGCATACGCCACCATCCCTCGGCACGATGATGACGACACGTGGTGGACCTGGCGGCATGCGACGAAGTCGCGGTCCGTGCATCTGCGGCCCGACAACCTCGGCACCACCCGCGCCATCCTCACGTTCATCTCCGATGTCCGGGGCTTTGAAGACCTCGATCGCGTTGGCCAGCTCACGATCCTGCGCAGCACATTCGCCGACGTGGGCGGCGCCGCGCCACGTGTGCTGGCCGAACTGGAAGACGGTGCGCCCATGTACTTCTCCGTTGCCGGCCAGGTACGCACCCCGACCTGGAGCAAGGGCCGGATCACCCTGCTGGGCGACGCGGCCTTCTGCAATGCGACGTTCGGCGGCACCGGCACCAGCCTGGCTCTCATCGGCGCCTATATCCTCGCCGGCGAGTTGGCCGGCACCGACAACATCGCCGCGGCGTTGAGCCGGTACCAGCGCCTGATGAAGCCCTATGTCGACGCGGCGCCCAATGTCCGCTCCGGCATGCTGCGACTGGCGAACCCGCGCACACGCGCCGGCATCGGCATGCTCCACGCTGTCGCCGGTGTGGCGGCGGGGCCCGTCGGCAAGACCGTCGGCGCCATCGCCGGCAGAGGACTGGTCACGATCGCTGACCGCGGTGCTCCGCTACCCGACTACGCCTAGATCGTCGGCCGCACACCCGGGCCACCCGGCCAGTGCCAGGTCTGCGACGGCATGCAGATCGGCGCGACTGGCTCCGCTGCGGGCCTGGACCGCGATCCCCTGGCACACCGCGGATATCCAGCGCGCCAAGTGCTGGGTGTCGACGCGGGTCAGTTCGCCATCGGCTACGGCGGCATCGAATCGCCGGGCGAGGTGGTGTACGGCGTCGTCACGCAACTCGGCCAGCCCGGGGGCGTCGCCGACGGTGAGACAACCGCGCGTCTCACCGCTCACGGTATCGGCCGCACCATGAACCATCGCCTCGGCGACAGCCCGCGCCGTCGGCCGGGCCAGTGCATCGCTCAGGTAACCGCCCGGACCCGCGAGATAGCGCTCCCTGACACGCGCGAACAGCGCCTCCTTGGACCCGAACTCGGCGTAGATGCTGCGCCGGTTCACTCCCGTGGCATCCGTGACGTCGGAAATCGACACGCCGTCATAGCCGTGTTCCCAGAACAGCCTCATCGCAGCGTCCTCGACCCGAACTGGATCGAACTCGCGCGGTCGCCCGACCGACATCGCACACCGACCTTTCGCCGATCTGTCATGAACGCCGGGAATGAATCCGGCGCCACCCAGCTTGACCTGACCATACTAAGTAACACATCGGTTCGTAATTACCCCCGGAGGACAAGCGACATGAGCACAGCACACCTGACCGGCAAGCGCGCACTGGTGACCGGCGGTTCGCGCGGGATCGGTGCGGAGGTCGTGCGACGACTGACGGCCGACGGCGCAGCGGTTGCCTTCACGTATTCGGCGTCGGCCACCGAGGCCGAACAGATCGTCGCGGACATCACCGCCGCCGGCGGCACGGCGCTGGCGATCAAGGCCGATGCCGGAGATCCCGCCCAGACCGCAGCTGCTGTCGAACGGACCGTGGCCGAACTCGGCGGCCTGGACGTGCTGGTGAACAACGCTGCGGTCGCTCACATCGCCCCGATCGACGATTACCCTGCCGAGCAGTTCGACCGCCTGGTGGCGGTCAACATCGGCAGCATGTTCTGGGCCGTCCGGACCGCGATCAAACACCTGGGTGAAGGCGCGCGCATCATCAACATCGGCAGCATCAATGCCGACCGCGTTCCAGGGCCCGGCCTCACCGTGTACGCGATGACAAAGGGTGCGGTCTCATCCTTCACCCGTGGGCTCGCCCGCGAACTCGGCCCACGCGGTATCACGGTGAACAATGTGCAGCCGGGTCCGATCGACACCGATGCGAATCCCGACCACGGCGAGTTCGCCGAGAGCCTCAAGGCGGTGACCGCACAAGGGCGGTACGGGCACACCAGCGACGTCTCCTCCATCGTCAGCTTCCTGGCCGGTCCCGAGGCCGGCTTCGTCACCGGCGCGAACTGGAATGTCGACGGCGGTTTCACCGTCTAACGTCACTGCGGGTGAACGCTATCTGTGTCCGCCGCGCCGTCGCGTCCGATGTGCCGGCAATCGAACGCCTCGCGCGGGACGCTTTCAGCAAGTACGTGGCACGGATCGGCAGGCCGCCGGCACCGATGTCGGCCGACTACGCGGAGGCCGTCGCGTCAGCGCGGGTATGGGTGATCGACGGGGTCGGCACGCTGGCCGGTGTGCTCGTCGTCGAGGAGCACGACGATCACCTGCTGTTGGACATCATCGCCGTCGCACCGAGTTCGCAGGGGCACGGCTACGGTGCGCTGCTGCTCGCCCGGGCCGAAGCCGATGCCCGTGAACTCGGTCTTTCCGAGGTGCGGCTGTTCACCAACGAGGCGATGACAGAAAACCAGGCCTTCTATCCACGGCACGGATACGTCGAGACGGCCCGCGGTCAGCAGGACGGGTACCGCCGGGTGTTCTACAGCAAAGTGCTTGCCCCGCAATGACGCTGCAAACCACGTTCGTGAACCCACGGCGGCCCCCCGACCGAATTCCCGCCCACCATTCACAAACGCCGGCGGCGGTCGCGTGTCATGCCGAAGCCGGGCACGTCGCCCGATAGGGGATCGACGGGTCCACCCACTGATCCCATTCGGCTGCCGTCATGTCGGCCCCGAGTTTCTTGCAGAGTTCGTCCCGCCACCCCTTGGGGCCGGGCCACAGAAGCCAGCCGTCAGCTCCGCGGGAAAGGACATGACGGCTGTCAGCGCTGAACACGACACTCAAGACCGGACCGATGTGACCGGCCATGGGACTGCCGATCGGCCGGCCGGTCTGGACGTCGCGGAACTGGAGTGTCGATGTCCCGCGGTCGGCGGTGACCGCGTAGGCGCCGTCTGGGCTGATCGCCACCCCAACCGCCAGCGACGCCAACAGCGATGTGCCCGGCGATGATTCGCCGACCGGCTGCCCCGTCGCGACATCATACTGACGGAGCCCACCGGCTGAACTGACCAGAACACGCTGACCGTCAGGACTGATCGCGGCCGCGACGATCGCCACGGCGTCCTGGTTTTCGGCCAGATCCATCGGCCGGCCGCCCGGGGCGGTGATCGCCGGCCCCGCCGGCTTGCCGGTGTCCGTGTCCCATACGCGGACCGCGGACGGTGTCATCTGTGATGCAATATCGAACACGTTGCCGGTCTGTGCCACAGCGCCGTCGTCACCGGACGTGTGTATCGGCGCCACGGTGACCAACCGGCGTCCATCCGCACTGAACCCCACGGTTCCCACGTAGTCCTCGTCGTCCTTCAAAACTGTTGCACGGGGCGGACTTTCCGTGAGGTCCCACAGCTGCGGGTCGGCGTCGAGAGCCAGGCAGGCGAGGTGCTTCCCATCAGGACTGAAGGTCATCGCGAAGATCCCGTTGCCCGGCGCACCGAAATCTCCACCGTCGGCCTCACCGGTCTCCACGTTCCAGATCCGTACCGTGTTGGAGGCGCTGTCGGCGGCGGCAACCGCCTGCCCGTCGGGGCGCCACTCCAGGGCCGAGACCCGGCCGGTGTAGCCAGTCGAGATCGTACGGACGAGCTCCCCGGTGTCCCTGCGCCACAATGCAATATCGGATTCATTGTTGACGTCACGAGTCGCGACGATGTGCCCGTCGGGACTGATGGCCGCCGGCAGGTTCCCGTTGAAGGCGAGGCCAGGAAGCCGCGTACCGATCCCCGGAACAGGGTCGGCCGCCCACACGTGGATCGCGTGATCGCCGGCGCTCACGATGCGCGTGCCGTCGCCGTCGTAGGTCACCATGTACACAGGTCCGCTGTGCCCGCTCAAGGGGGCCCCCACCATCTCCCCCGTGTCGGCGTCGTAGACGTACACATTGCCGTCTTCGGACCCGATCGCGACCCGCCGACCATCCGGGCTCAACGTCAAGTCATTTCCCACAGAGTCGAATTCGGTGAAGCGGTCGAGGATGGAGCGACCCGAGGAGGCGTCGGTGATGTGCAACTGCACCCTGCCCGTGGGACCCGCTCCGCCCGCTGGTGTCGACGAGTCATCCGACGCGGGGTCGTCGACCAGGTAACTCATCGAGCCTATTCGCCGGCCGTCGTCACTGAAGTCCACATCGATCACACTGCCCCGGTGTGATGGCAGAGGGGGATCCACCGGTAGGTGCGTCTGGACGTCCCACACCCGCATCGTGCCGTCGGCGCCACCCGTCACCAGTCTCCGGCCGTCGGGGCTGAATGCCACCGCCGACACCCAGCCCTTGTTCGCGCGGATCGGCGCGGTGGTCGGCTTTCCGGTCGCGACGTCCCAGATGGCAAATGTGCCATCTCGATCACCCCTGGCCACCAGTCTGCCGTCGGGGCTGATGGCCGCACTCAGTGGCGTCCCGCCGCGACTCGGTACATCTTGAACAGGTGCACCGGTTTTCGAGTCCCAGATATGAAATGTCGTGTCGACGGTGCCCGAGGCGATCCACTGTCCGTCCTTGATGTATTCGGCACCACCCTTACCGACGTTCCCCGCCATCGGTTCACCGATCGGCTTACCCGATTCGAGATCCCATCGTTGCAGCAAGCCGTCGTCGCCCGCCGAAACTATTTGCCGCCCATCCGGACTGACGTCGACACCCGAGACACCCGAGGGCACCGAGATGACGCGCACGAGCCGTCGCGTGTCGATCAGTGTGTCCAGCAAGGCATCCGGGTCGGCGTCAGGATTCAGCGTCTCGGCCGCGAGCATCTGTAGGATCGCTCGACGGTCGCCGCCGGACCGCACGCCATCGAGCATCGCGCGGGACTGGACGGTGAGTTTGGCGGCCACCGCCTGTTCTGTCTGGTGGCGCGCCACGCGCTCGGCCGCCTGTGCCCGCTTGAGATTGATCACCGCCGTCGCCGCGACCACGACGATGATCACGAGGAGCGCCGCCAGCACCTGCGCCCGCCGCCGCAGTGAACGGGCATGGGCCTCCGCGGCCGATTTCTCGGTCTCCAGTTTCGTGTTGGCCCGCTGCCGCGACGCAAGCAGGAACTCGCCGGCCGGGTTGAGCCGTGCGCCGAAACCCGCTCGGGCATTCAACGTCTCGGCACCTGCCAACCGCGACCCCTCGAGCAGCCAGTCGTCGTTGCGACCGTTCCGTTCCCAGCCCAGCGCGGCGCGTTCCACCGCGTCGGCATCGCGCAGATCGGTGACTTCGGCGCGTAGCCACCCGGCCAACTCGTCCCACTGCGCCAGCAGGCTCTCCAGGGCCACCTCGACGACGGTTTGACCGTCCCGCTCGCCCTTGACCAACAACCGCCGACCGACGAAGGCATTGAGCAGGCCGTGGCTGCGTTCGGGCAGGTCGGCCCAGCGGGCGATGCGACGCATCGGTTGATCGGTGTCCGAGTTGACGGTCGCCAGCCAGGGGATGAAGGCGTCATGTAACTGCTCGAGTTGCTCGGCACGCTGTGCCGGGTCGGCCGACAGCAGCGCGTCGATCTCGTTCTGCACCACGCGGTGCATGCCGCCCATCGCCTCGTAGTGTTCGACGCCGACGGCGTCCTTCTGGCCGGCATAGTCGTCGTACAGCCGCGACAGCGTCAACGCCAGCAGCGGTAGCGTGTCTGCCCCGTCGGCCGCATCCTGCGCGAGTCGGTCCACCAGCTCAGGAGCAAGAGTGAATCCGACTCCTGCCTCTGCCCCGCGCCGGGCGGGACCGCAGATGACCTCGGTGAACTGTGCCTGCGGCATCGCCTTTAGTCTGTCGAACAGACGGCTCTGCACGGCCGACAGTTGCGGCGCGGTTTGCAACGGCTCGTAGCGGTCCGAGCGAATGGTTGCGACGACGATGATGTCAAGGGACCTCGAGCCCCTTTCCGTCGCCAGGCCGCCGAGGAGTTCCAGAAGAACCTGACCTTCCAGGCCGGCGTCGACGCCGAACAACTCTTCGGCCTGGTCGAGTGGCAGCACCAGGGTGGGCCGTGCCGTACCCTGCACCGGATCCAGGAAACGGTCGCATGCGGCCGTGGCCGCCTCGGCCAGCCAGGCTTGGACGGCACTGGAGTAGGAGACCGCGTTCTTGATCTCACCGAGGCTCGGTTCCATCAGGCCGACCCGTTGTCTGAGATCGTGAACAGAACGGGCAAGTCCGGTTTCACCGGTGAGCGCGCGACGTTGCGGGCGCACGACAGGCATGGTGAGGAATCGTCGGTCGTCCCGGCTCAGTCGTGGTAGCAGGCCAGCGCGCAGGAACGACGATTTCCCGACGCCGGACGGGCCGAGGATGACGAAGAGCCGCTCCCGCCCGTGCGCCTGCATCGCACGCAGCTCGTCCAGCGCACTCACAATCTGTGCGTCTCGACCGAAATACACTGCGGCATCGGTGGAATCGAGCGGTTGCCAACCCCGATACGGGGAGCGCTCCGGGTCGCCCGGCGGTGGCCACGCGAAACTGTCGGCGCCGATCCCGACCGACCGCAGTCCTGCCAGCAGCCGGTGCAAGCCGTCGAGCTGCAGGCGCACCGATTCGGCGCCGTCGACGACCACCTCGGCGGCGGGCCCCTCGCCGAACAGGTCGCAGCTCTGCCAAACCCGCGTGACGTCGTTCTCGGTGAACGCCTCGATTCGCGCGCAGAGGATCGGCTTGTGCATGCCCTCGGCCTGGCGGTACTCCGCGTGACATTCAAGTGAGGTGGCCCAGTTGTGCGACAACAGGCAGATCACGGCCTCGCAGCGGGCATTGGCCTGCCAGAGGGCCTCGGTCCAGCGCACGCCCGGCCGAACACCGGTCTCGGGGTCGAGATCGAGGTAGATCTCTCCGGCAAGTCCCGGCTCCGCTTGCTCGAGCCACTTCTTCAGCGCGATCGCATACCGGTTGTCACGGCTCGAATGGCTCAGGAAGAGGCGCGACATGTGGCCACTCCGTCCCCCGACCGGCGGCGACTGCGCACGCAGTCACCCCTGTTCAGCTCATTCTGGCATCAGCGTGTGCGCCGAATGTGCAACCACGGCGGAAATCGTCGGCCCCCACAGCGCGCCCTCGGAACGCTCGACGCGCATCCTGCCTGCGCGCGCCCGCGCTACTGGCCTGCGTTGTGAGCGAGATCGATGGCGTACTGGTTGACGAAGGTTCCCGCGGACGGCTCCCCCGACCCGCACGAGCCATCGGATTCGCCGGGGCGCTTCACCCAGAGGAAGGCGTCGACGTTTCCGTTCCCGGTCGCCGTGGTGGGAGCGGCGCCGAGGGCCCGGCCACTCGGGTTGCACCAGTACATCTCGCCGTCAGCCGGTCCGGCTCCGTTACGAGAGGTGTCGATGACGTACGGCTTTCCACCGGTCATGCCCGAAATGGCGTCGCCGTAACCGATTTCCTCATCGGTGGTGAAGAAGTTCGCGGTGTTCAGGCTGAAGCCCCGCGCCTTGCTGACCCCGACCTGGTTGAGTCTGTTGGCCATTTCATCGGCATTCACCCATCGTGAGTGGCCCGCGTCGACGTACAGCGCCGTCCCCGGGTTACGGGTGAGCGTGTCGACGGCGTAACTCATCAGGTCGAAGCGCTCCTGCCGCTGATCACCTGACAGGCAGTCGGCCATCGCGAGGGCGTCGGGTTCCAGGATGACCGCGGCGGGACCGCCCCCGATGGCGGCCGCGACACCGTCGATCCAGCCTTTGTAGGCGCCGGCCGACCCGAACCCACCCGCGGCATAGCTACCGCAGTCGCGATGCGGGATGCCGTAGAGCGCCAGAATCGGCATGGTGCCCGCTGCCTGCGCGGTCGCGATGTACTTCGAGTCCACCGCGAGGCTCGACACGTTGTCCATCCAGTACGCCGTCGGCGTGTTGGCGATCGCATCCAACTGAGGGCTCGACGCCCCCTTCGCGGCGCGCATTGCCTTCGAATCGGGGTTGACGTAGAACGTCTGGCCGGCCAGCGGGTTGGCATCGGCGACCAGCCGCACCTGCGGCGCGGGACCGACCGGATCTGCATGCAGACCCACGGCAACCACGGCCGCAGCCATCAGGAGCGGACCGACCCACCGCGCGACTGCACGAGCAGCTGAGGACATCACCCCAGGGAAAATAGTGGGGTAAGACAATAAGCGCCAATCTCCGGCGACCGCCTGCGGCCCAGGATCGTTGCGACGCGATCGTGCCCCGGCGCGACAGCTCAATGCATCAGGTGGGGTAGCCGACTACGCGCGACGTCTCGGCCAACCGTCGACAGAGTATCGCCATGACCGTTCTCGATGACCAACCTTCGTTGATGGCCCCGGCCGATCAGCTGGGACTCGTCACAGACCGCCTGCGCGAACTCTTGTTGTCCGGCAGCATTTTCGACCCGGTCTACCGCCACATCCTCACCAATGCGGGTAAGCGTGTGCGTGCCGGTCTGGTATTGGCCTGCTCGCGCCTGTGCCCCTCCGCGGAAGCCGTGCCACCCGCCGACGCCCTGGACATTGCCTGCGCGATCGAGATGTTCCACGAGGCGTCGTTGATGCATGACGATATTTGCGACGGTTCGCTGCTGCGCCGCGACACGGTGTCGGTGCCAGCCGCGTTCGGCGTCCGCACGGCGGCGTGCGCGGGGTTCCATCTGGCGGGCACAGCCATGGCCGTGGCCGCCCGGGTGCTGGCCGACAACCCCTCCACGTTCACACGTGGCGGCGACGCCCACGGAATCACCTACCTCGATCAGATCTCGGATCTGTCGCTGGGCCAATTGGTCGAGATCATGCCGCCGACCCTCGACGACGGGGCGCTGCGCCGGCACTACGAACTGGTGGCGGCCGCCAAGACCGGCACCTTGTTCCGTTTGGCCTGCTCATACGGCGGCATGGCCGGCGGTGTCGACCGTGACGGGCTCCGCCGTCTGATGCGGTACGCCGACCAACTCGCCCTCGCCTTCCAGATCATGGACGACGTCCGCGACGTGGAGGGCGGGCCCAATCTCGGCAAGGACGCCGGTGGCGACCTCGACCGCCGGGTGCCGACGTGGCCGGTCATCGAGTGGCTGAACACCCGGTCCGGCGCCCGCGACATGTGGCTTTCCGAGCACACTCCAGCGGCCCTGTTACAGGACGAACTCCTGCGCAGCGGCGCCACCCAGGCGGCCCGTGCGGTTGCCTTCGGGGCTGTCGACGAGGCACGCCGCGCGCTGGCGGAGTTCGCACCGACACCCGCTCGGGTGCACCTCGACGAACTCCTGATCCGGGTGATCTCCCGATGAGTGCGGGACGGCTGCGCACCTTTGTGTATGGCCTGCGGCACCTGCGGCAGGCGCCCGACCTGGTCGCCCTCCGAGGTGCCCGGTCGCCACGGCATCTTGCCGACCTCGCGCTCATCCCGGCCGGCCGCAACCTCGGCATCGCGGTCGGGTTCCTGCCCGCCGACATGCAGGCCGAGGCCACCGCCGGGTTACTCGCCTGCCGAGTACTCGACGCCCACGAGGACCTCACCGACGGCCCAGCGGCAAGCAGTGCCGTGCTGGCCGCCGTGAATTACCTCACCGGACTCAGCGAGACGCCACCGCCACCGCTGCACGCCGACGCCCGCCGGGACAGCGAGGCGGTCGACCTCGTCCTGGCCGCGCGTGTCGACGATGTTCGGGCACTGATCGCGGCCCTTCCCGCGGCGAGCCGCGAGCGTGTCGGTCTCATGCTCGCCGACATCGGCACCGCGATGGCCGAGAACATCGATGCGCCGATGCCTCGCACGGCCTACGGCGAGCGTGTCCTCGGCCGTGTGGTGCAGTACGCCTGCGCGCTGATCACCGAGGACGCCTGCGCAGGTGACGAGCTGGCGGGTTGTATCGGCGTGCTGGCGCAGTCGGCGAACGATCTACGTGACGGCGACGTCGCGCTGTACCGCTGCCACGATCACGAAGAACTCGCCCACGTGGTGATACCCCGGTTGCTGGCAGCCGCGGTCGGCGGGTTCGCCCTGCTCACGCAGCTGGGTCCACGCACGCCCAGCGCCGCAGCCCGGGCGGCCGTTGCCTACATGGCGATCACCACGGCCGCGTTTCTGTGCGCCTTCGTCGGTGCGCCGCCGCCCTATCCGCGCCGGCTTCGGTTCGCAGCGGCCATGGCTGCCGCCGCATCTCCGCC
>CAMFLL010000071.1 GCA_945957405.1 uncultured Mycolicibacterium sp.
GGCTTTCAAGTTGATCTTCATCGTCACCACGGTGTCCATCGCCATCGTGTCGCTGCGTAAGGCAAAGTGGATTCCCACCATCGGGGCGATCATTCGAATCGGTGCGCTGCTCGTTTTCAGCCTTTCGCTGGTGCTCTACGCGTTCCAGCACGGGCTTCACGGTGCGAGTCTGCACGACTTCTCTCCCAGCCTCGCAACGTTGTTCGGCCTGGCCCCGATTCTGCTGTTCAGCTTCCAGGGGTTCGAGCTGCCCAGCACGGCTGCCGAGGAAATGGCCAATCCCGAACGCGACGTGCCGCGGGCGGTCGGCGTCGCCACGATCATCGTTGCGCTGGCATATGCCATCCCCGTCCTCGGCATTGTGATGGTGCTTCCCGCCGACAGCATCACCGGGATCTCGGGCTTCCTCGATGCAATTGCCGCCACCTTCAGCGTGTTCGGGCCCGCAGCGGGGATCCTGACCAAGTTCGCCGCCGGTGGATTCATCGTGGGCCTGTTGACCACGGGTGGCTCGTGGCTGATGGGAGTCGACCGGACGTACGCAGTTGCGGCCCTGGACGGGTCGGCACCGCGATTCCTTGGCAAGTTCAGCCCCCGATTCGGTACCCCCGTGCGCGTCAACGTCATCTCGGGTGCCCTCGCCATCATGTTGTTGATTGCCGCGCAGTTCCTGACGTCTGGAAGTAGCTCGAAATCCTTTGCACTGGTGTTGTATCTGGCGACATCAGCAGGCATCATGTCATATCTCGTAGTGCTGTCCTCGGCCCTGCGGCTGCGTTTCCTGGACCCTGACCGCCGCCGACCCTATCGCGTGCCCGGCGGGGTCAAGGGGTTGACCGTGGCGACATGCGCATGCATGTTCTGGCTGGCGCTGGGCACTTGGTCCGGACTGTTTCCCGGCACTCTCGAATCATTGTTCGGCATCCCGTACTCCGTCGAGGACGTGTTCGGCGTTGGCCGGATGCACTTCGAGCTCTTCACACTCGGAACTCTCGCTGTCATGGTGGCCATCGCGGTGATGTCGGTGTGGTTCAGCCGCACGCAGAGCCTCGCGCCGGAACATCATGCGGCCCCGCCGAATCCCGTAGCCGCCTCGAACGACGACCACTGACGAACGCCCTACCGGCAGAGAGGACCTTCGCAGATGACCGTCCACAAGAATCGCGAGATCGTCCTGACTGGCGATCGGATCGAGCTTGATCAGATCATCTCCTTCGGCGCCGACACCACCCACCTAGTCGCAGATGTAGGCGCCTTCGAACGGGTGGAGCGCGGTCATCGAACCTTCCTGAAGGCGCGGGATTCACGTCCGGTGTACGGGGCGAACACCGGTGTCGGAGCGAACAAGTCGATCGCGATCGACGTGGCCGAGACGTCATCGCTCGGGCTTCGCCTACTGCGTAGCCACTGCGCCGCAACCGGGCCCGTGGAGAACGCCGCGCTCACCCGCACCGCGATGGGCATCCGACTCAACCAGCTGCTTGCCGGCGAGTCGGGCGCGAGCCCATTGCTGGTCGGGGGACTCGCGGCCGCCATGTCGGCCCGTTCGATACCGCTCATCCATCGTTGGGGATCCTTGGGGACAGGTGACATCACCCAACTCGCCGAATTGGCGCTCACCCTCTCCGGTGAACGGCAGTGGGTGAGCAACGCGATACCGCCCGTGCCGATCATGGCGACGGATGCACTCCCATTCATGAGTTCGAACGCCTTCACCCTCGCCAGAGCGGCGCAGGGGGCAGCCGATTGCCGGCGGGTGCTGAGCATTCTCGAGCAGGTCGCTGCCCTCACCTGGCTGGCCGTCGCGGGTTGCCGGGAGGCCTGGGACCCGCGCGTACACGCGAGCAGGGGACATCCCCATCAGATCCAAGTCGCGACGCGCATTTTCGAGGCTGTTCGACCACTCGAAGAACCATCCGTTCAAGACGTCCGTGTACAGGACCCCTTCAGCCTGCGCACGTTGCCCTCAGTGCACGCACCCGCTCACGACGCGCTCACCCGCTTGACAGCCGCGGTGGAGCTCGAATGTTCCTCTGGGTTGGAGAACCCATTGGTCGTTGGCGATGAACTGCTGCACCACGGTCTGTTCCATCAGGCCACACTGTCTGCTCTGCTGGATCAGGTCCGGTCGACGCTCGTGTCGGTGCTCAACCTCGCCTCGGCCAGGGTGTCGATGCTGAATGACGTCGCGTTGAACGGGAGTTCGCGATTCCTGGCGGCACACGAATCCGGAAGTTCCGGATTGATGATCGGAGAGTACGTCGTCCAGGACGCGCTGGCCACCGCGAGGTCCCTTGCATATCCGACAGCGCATTCCGCGATCAGCATCTCTTTGGGCACAGAAGAACACGCGAGCTTCTCGACGCACGGTGCTCGTCAACTGACCGAGCTGATCGCCTGTGCCCGGGTCATCGTCGCCGCCGAAGCGGCCGCTGCGACCCGCGCGCTCCGTCTGCAGCCCACCCGTCAACGCCGGTGTCGTGCCATGGATACCTTCGCACTGCTCGACGCGGCCCTGGATCCTGATATGAGCGATCGGCCGATGGGGGAGGATCTGCAACGCGCCGACCTCGCCCTGTGGAGGCCATCCGAGGTGCGCGCTGAGATCACGATGGCGGAGGCGCGATGAAAATGACTGTGCTGCAAGCACCGTCAGTCGGCACCGAGCTGGCCACCCGAATCCGGATGTCCGACGGCACGCAACTGGCGGCGACGCTGTACCTACCCGACGTCGACTCCCCCCAGCCGTGCCTGCTGGAGGCGCTTCCCTATCGCAAGGATGACATCACCTGCGGATCTGCCGACTCCTACCGCCGCCTGCGTGACCTACATCGGTATGCCGTATGCCGCGTTGATCTACGCGGTACAGGATCCTCGGCCGGCACCGCAACCGACGAATACACCGAGCAGGAACAAGCCGACCTGTGCGAGGTCATCGACTGGCTGGCGCGTCAGACGTGGTGCGACGGGAATGTCGGGATGTGGGGGATGTCGTACTCCGGCTTCAATTCCCTACAAGTCGCGGCGCGGATGCCGCCCGCACTCAAGGCTGTGTGCGCTGTGTACGCCACCGACGACAGGTGGACCGACGACGTGCACTGGCGTGGGGGCGCCCTGAAGACTCTGGAGTTGGTGGACTACTGCCACTACATCACAGCGATGAACATGCTGCCGCCCGTACCCGAGGTGTTCGGTGAGGGCTGGCGCGAAGAGTGGTTGCGGCGGCTCGATCACGGTGAGCCATGGATCATGAACTGGCTCGAACACAATCGCGACGGAGCCTACTGGGCTATCGGTTCGATCGGTCGAAGCAACACAGACCGTGGCTGGGACACGATCGCCTGCCCGGTAATGCTGGTCAGCGGCTGGGCTGATGGGTATCGCAACATCACGTTTCGGGCCGCCGAAGCGCTGCGCGGGCGTGGTGTGCCCCATCGGGTGATCGCGGGCCCGTGGTCACATGCGGATCCGTCGGTCGCCCGGCCGGGTCCTCGGATCGACCTGGAACGCGAGATCGTCGACTGGTGGGACACCTGGTTGCGAGGCATCGGCCAGCGCAGGTCGTCGTTCGAGATGTTTGTGCGTGAGTCGACGCGGCCGGACCCAGCCCTGGAGGAGCACCGGGGTTTCTGGACAGACGGCCGGACAGCCACCGAATCGGCCCGCGCTGTCGCGCTTCCTGTTTATGGCCCACGGTCGCTCACCGTCGTCCCCGACCTTGGGACCGCAGCGTGGATCGATTGCGCGGTGGACCTCCCCTCCGGTCAATCGAGCGACCAACGGCTGGACGACGCCATGTCGCTGATCTGGGAGTGGCCGGTGAGCAGAACCGTTGCCCTCGTCGGTCACCCGCACGCCCGACTATCCGTTTCGGCCGATGCCAACACCGCAACCGTTTCGGTCAAGCTCTGTGACGTCTTTCCTGATGGAACCTCGGCCTTGATCACCCGGGGGTCGGTCGATCTGGCGCACAACGGCCCGCTCAGGCCCGGGCGTGTTTACGACGTCGACGTCACACTGGACGCCTGCGCGTACTCGCCTGCGGTCGGCCATACGTTGCGGCTCTCCGTGGCCGGTAGCGACTGGCCTGCGGTGTCCGCACCAGGTAGTCCTGTGACGTTGACCGTTCACACGGGCACGCTGGAATTGCCGATCGCCGAAGAGCTCCCGCGCCTCGGCGACGTCTTCCAACCCGGTTCGGTTGCACCCAGCTCTGACCGGTCGAACGTCGAATGGGCGATCACACGCGACGTGTTGCAGAAAACGACGACATGTGACGTCGGCTACGAGATCTCCCACGACATCCCCTACGGCGGCATGGCGTACGAGAGTCACTCGGGCACCGTGGCGGTCAACCGCGAGACGTTTCACCAACATGTGACTGCCGACTGCACCTACCGCCTGGAGTGGACCGCCGACCACGTCGACGTCGACTGCACCATGCAGATGGATATCTCGGCGCACACGTATGCGGTGTCGATCATCGGCCAGGCTACGCACAACGGTGACCACATATTCGAAAAGACTTGGGCAGCCGAGTTTCCCCGCCACGCCCACCAAGGATCGTGGACCGACCGCTGAACGATGGTGAGGGTCAGTTCGGGCGCGCGGCGACATCACCACCCTGACCAGGCTCGCCGGTGACGCCAGCCGCAGTCAGTCGCGTAGTCGGGCGTCCTCGGCGCGCAGCTTCGATCTCTTATCACCCCGCGTTTCGACACCCATGATGGATCGCTGGCTGGCAAAAGGATTCACGCCGCGAATCGCGGCATCGACGAGTTCGATCGGGTGAAACAGCGGCATACCATCGAGATGACGGGCAATCTGGAGAAGGCATCCTGGGTTCCCAGCGGCTACGGCGTCGGGTCGAGTGCTGTTGATATTGGCAGCCTTACGCTTGCCAAGACCGTCAGCGGCTTCTGGTTGCACCAAGTTGTAGATTCCGGCTGAACCGCAACATATTTCGGCTTCAGGGACCTCCAGTATTTCAAGTTGGGGGATCATCCGCAGGACATCGCGGGGTTGTCGTTGGATCCGCTGGCTGTGTGCGAGGTGGCAAGCGTCGTGGTAAGCAATGCGCGCGGCGATTGGATGTCGCGGCGCCTGGGGGTCCAGGTCAGCCAGGACCTCACTGATATCACGCACTCTTGCACTGAACTTCGCTGCGCGCTCAGCGTAAGCGGGGTCGCCAGCAAGAAGTTCGACGTACTGTTTCATCGTCGACCCGCAGCCCGCGACGTTCACGACAATATCCTCAGCATCGAGGTTCTCGAACGATTCAATCATCCTGCGCGCCCTCACAAGTCCCTCCTCCTCGCGGCCGGCATGGATACTGAGTGCTCCGCAGCACTGCTGTTTAGGGGTGATGACCTCGCAACCCTCGGCCAGGAGCACGCGAACGGTCGCCTCGTTCACGTGGGCGAAAAATACTCTCTGTACACAACCGGCAACGAGCGCCACCCGCCGCCGTACATCGCCGACCGGCGTGCGAACCGCGCGCTGCCGGCGGACGAGACTGCGCAAGGACACGCGTGGCATCAGCGCCTCTAATGCCCGTAGTCGCACTGGTATTGCGTTGACGAGCATACTCCGGTGCATCACCCACTGAATCCCCAAGCGCTGATAGAGCCATGACAGAAACGCGATCAGCCGGAGGCGGACGGGATAAGGGAATAGCGCGAAGATGAGGGCCCGAAAGAGCCGATCGTCCACACTGCGGGGGACCGCCCTCTCGATCTGAGGACGCACCGCTTCGATCAGCTGGTCATATTGCACTCCGGACGGGCAGGCTGAGACACACGCCATACATCCCAGGCATGCTTCGAAGTGGTTCGCGAAACTTTGATCGAGCGGAATCTGGCCTTGTGCAGCCAATTCCATCAGGTAGATCCGTCCTCGTGGCGAGTCCATTTCCTCGCCCCAAAGCTGGTAGGTCGGACAAGTCGGTAGGCAGAACCCACAGTGAACACAATCCGCAAGCAACTCCGGCTTCGGCGGGTTGTGTTCGTCGAACGAACTATCCATGGAAGTCGATCTCCTTCGGTCTTTCATCAGAACCACGGATGAAAACGTCCACGTCCAAGTAGATGATGGGGGTCATAGGACGCCTTGATCGCCCGCATGACCGCGATTGCCGATGGCGGCTCACCCCATGGTTCGATCAGGTCGATAAGTCCTTCCGGCCGGTGGCGCAAGACTGTTGATCCACCACGCTGTTCGATGAAGCTGCGCCACCGAGTCAGCGTCGAAGCGTGTGAGTCCAACGTGGTCGCGTCGATTCTCAAGTCAACCCTGCCCGTGAGAACTGCAGCGGCAACGGTCGGAACAGCTTCTTGTTCCAGACCGATACGATTGGCGGCCTGGGCGACTGAGCAAACGTCGGTGGGTCGCGCCAACCCCCGCGCGACGGTGATGGGCTTTTCGCAGTGCGTGCCGGGACTACTGACCTCCGCCACCTGCGCCCAGGCTTCGGCAGCCTCGTCCTGACCGAGGATGCTGCTTTCGCTCCCTGCGATACTCGCGGCGGTATCGAGGCGATCCCGCACACCCGAATGGGTACCCTCGAAGCGAATCAATAGCTGCCCTGCGATCCATTCGGCGGCTACCGGCTCGAGCGCGCCATGTGCGATCCGCTCGGCGCACGCCACCGCCCCTTCGAGGCCCACTCTTACTCTCAGGGTTGCGGTTGCAGCGGGCAGTGGATGGAGACGAAAGCCCACATCGGTGATGAATGCCAGCGTGCCAAGTGACCCAGACATCAACCGCGCCAAGTCATATCCCGCCACATTCTTGATGACATTTCCACCGGAGCGCACAATCTGGCCGTGGGCGAATACAAGTCCGGCGCCGATGACGAGATCCCTAGGCCCTCCAAACGCCAACTGGGATGGGCCCTGATCGGCGGTGGCCACCATTCCGCCGACAGTGGCTCCGTGGGGGATTCGGGCCGCATCGATCGCCAGCCGCTGGCCGTGCTCGGCGACCACCGACTGCAGGTCGGCTACCCGCATTCCAGCGCCGACATGAACAGTCATATCTGAAGGTTCGTAGTGCAGAATCGAATTCAGCTTGTCCGAGCGAACCGCCAAGCGCGCGTCGACATCCCCACCCCAGGACTGCGCAGTGCCGGCGCCGACCACATTCAGGGGGAGCTCATCGCGCGTCGCGGCGCGGAAGCAGTCGGCCACCTCAAGAACACTGTCCGGTATCCATTCCATTCGGTCAGCGCGTTGAGCATCAGGTGCGTTCGATTTCACCGCTGGCCTCAAGTGCATGGGGAACATAGACACCTGGCTTCTCTCCGCACAATCGCGGTGTCGGCAAGATCTTGCCTGGGTTACACAAGCCGGCGGGGTCGAGCGCTCGGCGCAGCTGCCACATCGCGGCGAGGTCCGCCTGGGAGAACATCCGTGGCATCGAGCACGCCTTGTCTGTGCCTATTCCGTGCTCGCCAGACAGGGACCCACTCATCTCGACACACAACTCTCCGATGTCACGGGACAGTTCCTCGGCCTGTTCGAGCTGTCCTTCGGCCTCGTTGTAGAGAACAAGCGGGTGTAGATTCCCATCACCTGCGTGGAATACGTTGGCAACTCGAAGCCCGGCCTCAGCGGCCATTTCTGCTATGCGCGAGAGAATTTCACCAAGGCGCGTGCGGGGGACAACGCCGTCTTGCACGATGTAATTGGCGCTTATGCGTCCTACTGCGGCAAATGCCGCCTTTCGTCCGCGCCAGATCAATGCTCGCTCGGTCGCATGTTGGGCGATGCGCACTTTGGTGGTGCCAGCGTCGCGACAAATCTGCTGGACTACCGCGAACTCGATCGTCGATTCGGCTGCTGGGCCGTCATTTTCGACGATCAGCGCCGCAGCTGTGTCCAGGCTGTAGCCGGCACCAACAGCAGCTTCTGATGCTTCGATCGCCAACGCGTCCATCATCTCGATGGCAGCGGGGACGATACCTGCGGCGATGATTCGGGTGACTGCCTCTCCCGCCGCAGTGATGGACGGAAAGTCCGCGCAGAGTGTGTGAACGGTTGCCGGATCGCGCACCAGTCGCACGGTGACTTGGGTGGCAATCCCCAGTGTGCCCTCTGATCCGACGAAGGCGGCGAGCAGGTCGTAGCCCACCTGTTCACGGTTGGGTCCGCCGACTTGGACAATCGAACCATCGGGTAGGACGACCTCCAGTTCGAGCACGTGATGCACGGTGAACCCGTACTTGAGGCAATGCGCCCCACCCGAGTTTTCAGCGACATTGCCGCCGACGGTGCACACCTGCTGACTGGACGGGTCCGGAGCGAAATGGAGGCCAAAGGGGCTCGCGGCCTTGGTGATATCAACGTTGGTCACACCGGGTTGTACGACCGCGCGCATATTGCGTGGATCCACATCGATGATCTGTCTCATCCGCTGAAGGGAGATGACGATGCCGTCGGATGTCGGCAGAGCCCCGCCGGACAAGCCAGTTCCTGCGCCGCGTGCAACGTAAGGTACTCCGAAGTCGCGGCAGGTCAGCACAGCCTGGCGGACGTCTTCAGTCGAATCGGCCAGAACCACGGCACGCGGAACCACCCGAGAACCGGTGAGGCCGTCACATTCGTATGTACGTAGGGCGCTCGGGTTGACGATCACTGCACCGGAGTGAAGACGACGGCCCAGCGTATCGAGGAACGAGTCGTGAGCGGTGCCGGTCGTACTAACCGATATCGGCATCACGACTGATCGCCTTGTGGTTCAAGGTGATCAGGCATGCGCCAGCCGCCGCGATCGACGAGTGCGGTGCGCCTCAGCCATTTGCCAACAGCCCGGACCGCTCGACGGCCAGGAAGCCCGCCTGTATGAGCGCCCGGTTGAGGCTCGCCGCCAACCCCGCGTCACGCTCCTCGTACGCGCGCAGCAATCGTCGATGGTCCTGGACGGACCGTTCGATCCTTGCTGGAGTGGAGAGGCTGAAGTGCCGAAATTGTAGGGTGCGCAGTCCCAGACCGCAGATCATGTTCTCGAGCTCGGCGTTCTTGCTGATGCGCGCCTCCAGATTTCGGAAACCGACGTTGTGCCAGAAGTAGTCGTCGACCGCACCTTGGGCGACATCGTTTTCCAACGCGTCCTGCCATCGCTTTAAGTCGGCAAGGTCCGCGGACGTCGCGTACTGCACGACGAGCTCACTGACCAGCACGTAGAGGCTGGTGCGGAGGTCATAGATGTCGCGGACCTGTTTCGGTGTGGGTGTGGCGATGTACGGTCTGCGCCGTGGCGGGACGGCGACAACGCCCTGGCGTTCGAGTTCGACAATCGCCTCGCGAATAGGGGTGCGACTCGTGCCGAAGCGGCGGGCAAGGCCCACCGAGTCGATGGTGTCGCCGGGCTTCAGTTTGCCTTCGACGATTGCGATGGCGAGTTCGTCGAAGATCTCCTGAGCCAGGCCGCGGCCCTCCGAGCGATTGCGGATGCTCGCGAGCAGGAGTTTACGGCGGTTCACCTCCGTACCTGCCTCGATGAGCATGTCATCGACGCCGAGTGGCACGACATTGGTGCCGGCCGTCGCGCTGGTGGAGCCGTTGGCCTGGATTACCGGGGTTGCGGGCCGCCGGTAGGCCAGCGGATCGTCGAACGCCGGCCGTGTGCCCTCTGGGTCGGTCGTCATGTCTCCTCCGCCCAGGCCGGCGAACGAGTTGGACAGTCGCCGCCGCGGGCTGTGTCGATGTCCGCGATCTCGCCCGAGAAATGGCACGCGCTCGCATGGTCCTGCCCGGCCGAGGTTAGCTCCGGGAGCTCTTCGAGGCAGCGCGCGGGGTTGCCTAACGCGGTGCGGAGAGGGCAGCGGTAAGCGAATCGGCAAGCGGTCTCGGGCAGCGAATCTGCCGGCACGCCACCCGGCCGCGGAAGCGTGAGGAAATCACCGTTGGCGCCGGGCACACTCTCCAGCAGCTCCACCGTGTAGGGGTGTCTCGGCGAGCGGTAGATAACGGACATCGGCCCATACTCGATCATTCGCCCACGCTGCATGATTGCAACATCAGAGGCCAGGTAGGCCACAGTAGGGAGATCGTGAGAGATGATCACCAGGGTCAGCCCGAGATCGACCTGGAGCCTCTTTAGCAGGTTGAGGATCTGCGCCTTGACGGAGACGTCAAGCGCCGAGGTGGGCTCGTCGAGCACGATGAGCTCGGGTCGCGGCGCCAGTGCGCGGGCGACGGCGATGCGTTGACGCTGACCGCCGCTGAATTGGTTGGGGTAGCGGTCGGCATTACTGGCCCGCAGGCCGACGAGTTCGAGGAGTTCGGCGACGCGGTCCTTTGTCTCCTTCGACCCGGCGCCGCGCCCACGCCGACCGAGGGTCAGGGGTTCGGCGATGATGTCGCCGATCTTCATGCGCGGGTCAAGCGACGAATACGGGTCCTGCATGACGACTTGTACGACGCGGTTGACCTCCGTCCGCTCGCTCGCGCGCCTGCCGCCCCCCACGACCTCGACCGTGCCACTGGACGGCGTGACCATGCCCATGATCACCTTCGCGATTGTCGACTTGCCCGAGCCGGTCTCGCCCACGATCCCCAGTGTGCGGCCCTGTCGGACCGACAAGCTGACACGGTCGACCGCGATGACCGGGTCGGACGCACGGGAGAACATGCCCCGGTGCGGCTGGTAGCGCACAGTCACGCCGCGCAGTCGGATGAGCTCGGTGTGCGCCGAAGATTCTCCGTCGGCGGGCGACGTGAACGACTTCGCGGTCGCGGTCTCGCCGCGGCTCACAGTTGCACCCACCCACCGGGTTCGGTGCCCCAGCAACGTGCGCGAGCGCCCAGACTCCGCTCCGAGAGCGTGGGTGTCGCCTCACGACACGTGTCGTGCGCGTATTTGCAGCGAGGCGCGAAACGGCAGCCCACCTTTTCATCTGTGATGTCCGGCGGTCGGCCCTCGATCGTCTCGAGCCTCATGCTCTCGACGTCCTCACCGAGGGAGGGGATCGCGTCAAGCAGCGCGCGTGTGTAGGGATGCTGCGGTCGGGTGAACACGTCCTCGACCGGTCCTTCCTCGACGACCTGACCCGCGTACATGACGATGACACGCGCGCACAAGTGGCGCACGATCATGAGGTCGTGCGTGACGAAGAGCAGCCCGAAACCCGACTCCTCCTGCAGCCGCTGGAGCAGCTGCAGGTAGCGCACCTGGGTGGTGGCGTCCAACGCCGAGGTCGGTTCGTCCGCGATCAGCAGCCGAGGGATGCCGCTGAGAGCAACCGCACTGGCTACTCGTTGGCGCATGCCGCCGCTGAGCTGATGAGGGTACTGGCGAAGCCGCGACGCAGCGGCAGACAGCCCGACCTGTTCCAGCGAATTGATGAGTTCGCGCTCGAGTTCGTCGCCACGCAGTGCGCGGTGCTGCCGCAGCGGTGGCGCGAGCTGGCTGCGCACGTTGTAACAGGGGTCGAGCGCCGTCATGGCGTCCTGAAGCATCATCGCAATGCGCTTGCCGCGGATCCGCGTCATCTGCCGTGGGGTCTTGGTGACCAGGTCCTCGCCCTCGAGCAGGATGCGGCCGCTGTTCACGCGCGCCTGCTTGGGCAGCACTCCCATGATCGCCATGCCCGTCGTGGTCTTGCCACTGCCCGACTCGCCGACGAGACCGAGCGTGCCGCCCTCATCGATGTGAAAGCTCACGTCCTCGACCATCGTGGCCCGTTTGCCGCCGGGCAGGCGGATGCTGACCGTGAGGTCCTCGACTTCGAGGATCGCCTTCGTCGACACGCCTAGACCTCCCGGGTTCTCGGGTCGAAGTGGTCGCGCATCCAGTCCCCGAGCGCATTTGCCGACAGCACCGTGATACCGATCGCCAAGCCGGGGAAGAGTGCGATCCACCAGCCGGTGGAGATCAGGGCGCGGCCGTCGGAGATCATCACGCCCCACGAGGCTGCGGGTGGCGGGATGCCTGCACCGAGGAAGCTCAACGCCGCCTCCTGCAGGATGATCTGGGAGCTCTCGAGTGTCGCCGCGACGAGCAACGTCGGGAGCACGTTGGGCAGCACGTGGCGCAACGCCACCGACAGTGGCGTCACGCCGATCGCCCGTGAGTAGTCGACGAAGTCGGTCTGCCGCAAGCCGAGGGTCTCGCCGCGGATCAGTCGGGCCACGCGCGGCCAGGCCAGTAGGCCGATCACGAACACGACGTGCCAGAACGACGGACCGAGCACCACGGCCACCACCATGCCGATGAGCAGCGTCGGGATGGCGAGCAGGATGTCGACGAGGCGCATCAGCGTCGAGTCGACCCAGCCACCCACGTAGCCCGCGGTCACGCCGACCGCGGTACCGAGCACCACGAGGATGGTCATGCTCAGTGCTGTCACCGCGAGCGAAGCGCGGGCGCCGAAGATCAACCGAGTGAGCACATCGCGGCCGAAGGCGTCGGTGCCAAGGAGATGGTCTGTGCTGCCGCCGGATACGAAGAACGGCGGCTGGAGTCGGTTGGCGAGCTCATTGTGCGTCGGGTCGTAAGGCGTGATCCACGGCGCGATCAGGGCGAGCACGATAATCAGGGTGAGCACGGCGATCGGAAGCGTCGGTACCCAGCGGATCCGTGCGTTCCGCAAGCGCGTCAACGGGTCCTTCGTCGGGACCAGGACCTGAGCTTCGAGTGTCTGTGTCATCGAAGCCTCGGGTTCATGGCCGCGTACATGATGTCGACGATGAGGTTCACCAGGAGATATGCGCAGGCGTACACGATCACGCCGCCCTGGACGACCGGGAAGTCGCGGTTCTGGATGGCGCTCACGAACAGCAGGCCAAGGCCGGGCCAGTTGAAGATCGTCTCGACCAGGATCGACCCTGTGAAGGTGCCTGCCACCACGATGCCGACGTAACTCAGCGTGGTCAGCCCGGCGTTGCGCAGGCCGTACTTCCAGAGAATCGTGCCCTCAGGGATCCCTTTGACCCGGTGGAAGGTGATGTAGTCCTTATTGAGCTCTTCGATCATGCTCGAGCGCAACAGCCGGATCAGGCCCGCGATGGCCACTACCGCCAGGGTGATCGAGGGGAGGATCAGCATGTCGAACTTGCCGTAGCCGCCACTCGGCAGCACCTTCAGCCAGACGCCGAAGACCAGGATCAGGATGAAGCCGATCCAGAAGTTCGGCACTGATTGAGTGACAGCTGCGAAACCGCGTACCGCACGGTCGAAGTGCGTCCCGCGCCATCGCGCGGAGTAGACCCCCAGCGGGATGCCCACGGCGAGGATCAGCACGAGCGCACCGAAGCCGAGGGTCAGCGTGGCGGGCGCGCGCTGAGCAATCAGGTTGGTCACCAGCACCCGGTACTCGAACGAAGTGCCGAGGTCACCCTGCAACAGTCGTCCGACGTAGCTGATGAACTGCTCTGGAAGCGGCTTGTCGAGGGCCAGGGCGCGGGTCAGCGCTTCGCGCTGCGCTTGCGAGGCCCCCGGCTCGAGCAGGTTGTTGACCGGGTTGCCGGTGAGGCGCACCAGGCAGAACACGAAGATCAGCAGCGCGAGCACGCTGAGCAGCGAGTGGGCCACCCGCGTGGTGATCAGTTTGAGCACGAGTCCTCCATGACTCTCGGTGCGATCGGGTGGCGGTGCTCAGCCGCCACCCTTCGCCAGTGCGGGCTTTCGCGTCCGTCAGTCGGCACGGCTGACGGTGTTGAGCGCATTCAGTTCCTTGTCGCCGGGAACGGGATCCCAACCACCGACCTTGGGACCGACAAGCACCGGTAGATCGACGTCGAACAACGAGATCATCGCCATGTCGTCGCGGAGCTTGGTGAGCACGTCGCGCACCACCGCCATCTTCTGGTCGGTGGTCTTGGCGTTGCGGTAATCGTCAAGGCCTTGGTCGATCGCGGGGTGGAACATCTTGTAGTCGCCGTCCGTGCGCTTTGACGAGTACAGGCCCAGGGCGACCGTGATGGGGTCCCAGCCCGCCTGCTTGACCCAGACGTAGCCCCCGGTCGCTTTCTTGGCGAGCAGCTCGTCGAGCGCGTTCTCGTCTGCCGACCGCTGTTTGACCTGCAGGCCGAGGTCCTCCCACATGCCGGCAATGGCCTGGGCGACACCAACCGTGTCGACGTCGTCCGGGTAGAGGAACATCGTCACGGGAAAACCGTTCGGGTATCCACCCTCTGCCAGCTTGGCCTTGGCCTTGGCCAAGTCGAACTCGGGCAGCTGCCACGTCGGGTCGATGGTGGCTGGGTTGGAGTCGTACTGGACCAGCGGTGCGTAGGTCAGGTCGCCGTGTCCACCGAGTACGGTGTCGAGGATCAACTTTCGGTCGATGGCCAACGACATCGCCTCCCGGATCGCAAGGCCGCGCTGCGGATCATCCGCTTGGATCCACGGCGAGTTACGGTCCAGCGCTGGGTCGCCGTAGTACATGCCACCGAAGATCACCTGCAACGTCGCGATGTCCGGGAAAACTTTCACCTGGGCACCGGCATTCTTCGCCTCCTCGAGCAGGTTCGAATCCACCGGGGAGATATCGAGTTGGCCCCCCTGCAGTTGTGTGAGCCGTGCTGAGGAATCCGGCACATCCTTGATGACGAGATTCTCGTAAGCCGGTTTCGGCCCCCAGTAGTCTTTGTTGGCCTTCATCCGTACTTCGACGCCGGCCACGCCGCTGACGAATTCCCACGGGCCGGTCCCAATGGGCTTCTTGTCAGCGTCTGGGTCCTCCTCGTGGTACTTCTTCGACGTGATGAACAGGCTGTTCGACGGATAGAGCAATGCCTCGGCCACGTCGTAATCCGGCTGCGGCAGATGGAGTTTGAACTGGTGGGCGTTGACGACCTCGAAGTTGTTGATGTCGCCGCCCAGCAGCTGGGTCAGCTGCAGGGCTTGGATGTGGGTGCTATCGGGACGCATCCACTCGCCCCACGAATATTTGACGTCATCAGCGGTCAAATCGCCCCAGCCGCCCTGGAATTTCACGTCGTCACGGAGGTTGAACGTCCAGGTCTTGCCGTCTTCGGAGACGTCCCACGACGTCGCGAGCATCGGTGCCACCTGGCCCTCATCGTCACGCGTGAGCAGCGAATCGGACATCTGTTTGAGGATCGGAGCCACCTTGTTGCCGGACTGCGACGGCGCCCAGGTCTGCGGCCCCGTCTCCATCGCGACGGTCAGGGTGTCCCCGGTTCCGCCGGATGTGGAGTCGCTCGAGCAAGCGGCCAGCGGGAGTAACGCCGCCAGGATCAGCGCCAGAACCAGCCGGACCCGACGGACGCTCAGCGCCTTCGGGTGGATGTGGTGACGCGGAATTGCGTTCCGTGAGTTGAAAATCCAGTTCACCCGATACTCCTCTTCCGAGCCGCCTGAGCGGATCGTGCAATAGAGCGCTGCAACCGGTGCACCACTCAATCCATCAACGGAATTCGACCGGCCGGACGGGCGCTCACTTCCGTCGACCTCTGCATCGCGGAGCGAATACGACCCATCCGTACTGTCGACACTTGGCGATCATGTCGACACTTTGGTCAAATTAGGCTCGTTTTGAGCAGACGTCAATAGGCAGTCGCCAATCACGCGATGACGTCCATTTACCTTGGAAAAGAAGGGTTTCACGCGTGACTGCCTACAGTTCTGATGGACCTTGACGGGACGGTAGGCGACGGCATACAGTGCCAACTGTCGGCACTTGTAAGCGGGAATCGTCCAATCAACCCTGCGACTGACGCGATGAAACAGCTGCACGACGACCTCCAGTACCGACTGTCGGCACTTTGTCTCGGCTGGCACGGCCGTTCCGTGAGGCGCCGCGATGGACACAGAGAAGGGATCCACCCTTGAGTCAGGAGCTCACCGACCAGGTCAGCGAGTTCATCGTGAACTCGACGCTGGACTCGATACCCCAGTCAGTCATCGAAGCGGCCAAACGATCGATGCTCGACGGCTTCGGTCTGGCCGTTGCGGGGTCGCGGACCGACGTTGCGCGAATCGCGCAAGCAGAACTCAGCCGCTACGGGGCTCAGCTGGCCGAGTCCAGCGTATTGGGCACGGGGCTGTGCATGCCCGCTAGGTTCGCCGCATTTCTCACTGGGATCGCTATTCACGCCGACGACTACGACGACACGCAGTTGGCTGTGGCTCCCGATCGCGTATACGGGCTGCTCACCCATCCGACCGCGCCCGCGCTGGGGGCTACGCTCGCGGTGGCCGAGGCGACCGGGGCCAGCGGGGCCGACCTGCTGCTGGCCTACCTGATCGGCGTCGAAGTCGAGACCAAGGTCTGCGAGGCCATCTCGCCGAGGCATTACGACGACGGTTTCCATTCGACTGCAACGGTAGGCGCGATCGGCGCCGGAGCGGGCGCCGCCCGGTTGCTCGGCATGGACGCCGCGAAAGTAGCCACCACCCTTGGTGTCGCGGCAACTCAGGCCGCTGGACTTCGCGAGAACTTCGGCACCATGACCAAGCCGTTCCACGCGGGACGGGCTGCGGAGAGTGGTGTCGTGGCCGCCACCCTGGTGAGCGGCGGAATGACTGCGGCGCAGAACATCTTGGAGGCAAGGCGCGGGTTCTTCTCGGCCGCGGGCGGCGGGTTCGACCCCGGGATGATCTTCGGCAAACTGGGCAATCCATGGACGTTCGAGTCACCAGGGGTGTCGATCAAGCCGTACCCGACGGGATCGCTCACCCACCCGGCGATGACGGCGATGCTCAACCTCGTCGTGATGAACGATCTGCACGTCGACGACGTTGAGGAGATCTACGTCGGTACCAACCGGCACATGCCCAACGCACTCATCCACTCGCGGCCGAGGACGGATCTCGAGGCGAAGTTCAGCATGGAGTTCTGTATGGCCATCCTGCTACTCCGGCGGCGAGCAGGGTTGGAGGAGCTGACCGACGAGGTGGTGCTGAGCCCCGACGTGCAGAAGCTTATCCCCAGAGTGCGCTTCGAGGTGGACCCGGAGGCAGAGGCCGCCGGCTACGACAACATGGCGAGCATCGTGCGGATCGTGCTGAAGGACGGGCGGGTGCTGGAAGAACGGTGCTCGTATTCGAAGGGGCAGCCGCAGAACCCGATGACACTCGATGAACTCACCGAGAAGTTCGCCTCGTGCGTGAGCGCCGGCGGCATCGGTGCCGACGCCGGGAAGCGGGCAGCCGGCCTGATCCTCGCAATGGAAAAACAGGAATCGCTGGAACCAATTGTGTCGGTGCTGACCGACTCCGAGCTGACAGGAGCTGTGTGAGATGCCGCTGACCATCGAAGAAGCCCTCACGGTCGTCACGGCCGGTCACGAGCACGCCAGGGCCAACGGGTGGAGCGTGACCATTGCTGTGGTGGACGAGGGTGGCCTTCTGAAGGCGTTGGGCCGGATGGACGGGTCGAGCCCGCTCAGCGCACAGATCGCGGAGGCCAAGGCGGTCGGCGCCGCTCTGTGGCATCGCGAGGGCGACGGGTTGGTCGAAATCCAGTCGGCACGACCGGCATTCTTCGCGCAGGTGGATCGGCTCGTGCGGTTGCCGATCCTGCCCGCGGTGGGGTCTGTGCTCATCCGGCGGGACGGAATGATTCTGGGAGCTGTCGCCGGTAGCGGCGCGAAACCCGAGCAGGACAAGCAGTGTGCGGCGGCCGGGCTAGCCGCCATCGGTCTGTGATCAACCAATTCGAGTCAGCTGCACCGGGATTCACCCGAATCGCCGCCGAACAGGCGCCGATCGAAACGGTGTTCACCGGCATGGCCTTCGGCGAGGGCCCGGTTTGGCACGCTAAGCAGGGACGGCTCTACTGGACGGACATCATCGGCAGCCGGATCTGGACTTGGCAGCCCGGCGTCGGGTCGGCGCTGTTCCGTGAGCCCACCGGCCACGCCAACGGGATGATCTTCGACCGACAGGGCGGTTTACTCGTGGCCGGCTGGGGATCGCGCAGCATCTGGCGTATCGCCCCAGACGGTTCGACGTCCACGCTGGTCACCAGTTTTCAGGGCAAGCGACTCAACAGCCCGAATGACATCGTGGTCACCTCCGACGGCACCATCTTCTTCACCGATCCGTCGCGTGGCCTGTTCATCCCGGGCATGGGTGGCGAGGATGGCGAGGATCTGCAGCGCTATCTCGACAACCACCCGGTGTTCCGACTGGATGGCGATGGTCATCTCACCGAGGTGATCAGCGACGTCAAATATCCCAATGGACTGTGCTTTTCACCCGACGAGTCGGTGCTCTACGTCAATGACACCGACAACCGGCTGATTCGACGCTGGGACGTCGGCCCTGGATTGGAGCTGTCCGGTGGCGATGTGTTCTATCGACAGACCGGCCCCGAACCGGGCTCACCGGACGGCATGAAGGTGGATGTCGAGGGCAATGTCTACGTCACGGGTCTGGGCGGGATCCAGGTCGTCGCGCCGAGCGGTGAGTACCTGGGCCGTATTCGTCTGCCTTCTTCGGCGACGAATTTCTGCTGGGGCGGCGAGGACTGGCAGACGATGTACATCACCACCCACGCCGAGGTCTTGAGTGTCCGGCTGGGAATCCCCGGCGCCCCGGTGGTGATCGAATGATCGCCGGAGAATTCCGTGAGGTGGCGCGCTGTCGCGGTGCCGCAGGTGGCATCGTCGCCGACGGCCAGGAAGTCTTGTTCAGCGCACCGGACGAGGACCGCATCTACCGGTACGACCCAGCCGGCGAGTCCGTCAGTGTCGAGCGTTCATACACCGGGCGCATCAACGGATTGGACCGCGCGCCTGACGGGTCGCTGTTCGCGGCCCAGTCCGGTTCGCGGCGCATCGTCATCTTGGAACCCTCAGGCGCGATGACCATGCCGGCCGAGCGCATCGGTGGCAAGGTGCACAACCACCCCGCCCAGGTCAGCATCGATGGAGCCGGCCGAGTCTGGTTCTCGGATCCTTGCTCGCCCATCCCTGCTCCCGGCGCACAGGTGCATCCGGCGCTGCCGCCGGCGATCCTGAGACTGAGCCGCGACCACCGCCGGTATTGGCGGATCCAGCGGATGACCGACGCCCCGGTCGAACCCTATGGCGTTCAGGTCAGCCCCGACGGCGCGGAGCTATACGTCACCTCCAACGGTGAGCGCGCGGATGTCCGGGCATATCCGGTGGGAAGCGACGGCAGCCTCGGCATGCACAGAGTGCTGCACACCTTCAGCGAGGATTACCGCGGGGCGCATCGCGCAGGCCGCGGCATGACCTTCCACGACGGACTTCTGTTGGTCTGCGCCGGCGCCCCCGAGGCGGGCCCCGGCGCGCTCGTGTACGCCTTCGAACCCAGCGGCCGGGTCGTTGCGACTGCGTCGGTGCCCGCCGCACCCAACTGCTGCAGGGTGATCGACGGGAAGCTGTATGTGTCCACCGTGGAGGGATCACTTCTTGAAGCGGATTACATTCTGAGGAGCCAGCTTTGACCGCACCATGGACCGAGGTTGCGCGGGTTGGCGACGTGGCTGTCACGCTGCACGACTCGATCCAGGTCTATGACCACCGGGCCAAGGGAGCGGTAGCCATCTCCGGTTCCCATACCGGCGTCCCCGCGTGTCTTTTCGGGGCGGCTCAGGGAATCATCGCGCTGATAGGCAACGACGCCGGCGGCGGCAAAGATGCTGCTGGAATCGCGGGCCTGTCGGCGCTGGAGCCATATGGCGTCGCGGCCGCTTCGGTCAGCCACGAGAGCGCTCGCATCGGCGACGGTAGGGACACGTACGACAACGGCGTCATCTCGGCGGTCAACCGGTGGGCGGCTGCGGTGGGTGTGGAGCGCGGCATGCGCGTGGCCGACGCCGGCCTGCTGCTGGCCAGCTGGCGCCCGCCGCTTGACCGGAAGCTGCCCCCGGTCGAGGACGGCCACCATGTCGAGATTCACCGGAGCGAGACGCCGCGGATTGTCGCGGTGGACTCCGCGTCGCAGATCAGCGCTGAGTTCGTCGAGGACATCGTTTTCACCGGTTCGCACGGTGGCGCCGTCGGCGGCGTGGGTGTGCGACACCGTGTGGCCGCCGCGTTCTTCAACGACGCCGGAGTCGGCAGAGATGATGCCGGGATCAGCCGATTGCCGCTGCTCGACCGGGACGGAATCCCGGGCGCGACGGTCAGCTATCTGAGTGCATGCATCGGATTTGGGGCCGAGACCTACGGCAGCGGTGTGCTTTCCCGAGTAAACGGTGCGGCGGCCGCGTTGGGTCTCGCGCCCGGTATGACCGCGGCGTCTGCGGGCGATGTCCTTGCACAGGTGCTCGCTCGACGCTGAAACCTAAATCGCACAGCCCCGAGGAGAAATCGCATGGCTTTGACCGATGCCGGGCACATCCGGCGGATCGTCACGGGTGACAACACCGATGGGTTGTCGGTGACCGTTTGGGACGGACACGCACCGAACGTACACATGGGATCGAACGGCCCAAACCGTAACCACGCCGACCTGTGGGCCTGGGAGGAGCAGCGCGCTCCACTCGATCTCGATCGCGACGACGGCGACATGAAGTACGACTTCCCGGGTCCGCTTGTCGGCGGACATGTTCGGATCATCGAGATGGTCGCCAAGCCAGATGACTACGACCCGACGACCGATGCCAGGGCGGTCGCGCCGCATGAGCCCAAGCCTCGCGAGTTTGGGCGGGCTTGGGACCGAGGCGGACGCAACCTGTTTACGTCGCAGATGCATATGACCGAGACGGTCGACTACGGCATCCTCCTGTCGGGCCAGCGCAGCATGCGGCTGGACGATTGTGACGTCGTGATGCGCCGGGGCGACATCGTCATACAGCTGGGAGCGTGGCACCAATGGTCCAGCCCCATCGAGGGCTGCCTCATGGCCTTCGACATGGTTTCCGCGAAAATCGAAGGGCCACCCGAGTTTCCGTTGGTGTCGTCGCCGCCAGTAGCGGAGGGGGTTGACAGCATCGAGCTGGCCCGGCGCACAGGTTCAGTACGCCGACTCGTCGTCGCCAACACACCTGATGGGTTGTCCCGGCTCGTATCCGACGGGCCGTCCGGCGACGTAATGAGCGACCCGGCACGCCCCGGATACCGGTGCGCGCTGATCTGGGCGACCTCGGCCTCGCCGGCCAGCGTCTCGACTCTCGCAGTGGCTCGTCCCAGTTTCGTGGTGCCGCCGGTCGGCGGGTCTGTGTGCCGCATCGAGACCCTGCCGCCGGACTCAGACTGGTTGGGCGATGTCACCGACACAGATGTCGACGACTTCTTCCGGAACCTTGACCCGGGCGGGCTCGTGGGGCGGCCTGCTGTCAGGCCGCATCCCTACGTCCAGAAGACGGACACCCTCGAAGTGTGCTTCGTACTTGACGGCGAGCCCACACTCGTGCTCGAGACCGGCGAGACCGCGCTCGCCCCGGGTGATGTCGTCGTGGTCCGTGGCAACGCCAGGGCGTTCAGCAATCGCACGGACTCGCCGTCGATCATCGCGATCGTCGCCCACGACGGCCAACGGCGGGAGGGGTGAGATGAGTGCGCGCATTGCCGTCATCCCTGGCGACGGGGTTGGCCTCGAGGTCGTGCCTGAGGCCGTCCAAGTCCTCGAGCACGTCAACCCTGAGCTGCAGTTCGACTACTTCGACTGGGGTTCGCAGCGATACCACGAGCTCGGCGCAATGCGGCCAGAGGACGGGTTGGACCAACTCGCCGGCCATGACGCGGTCCTCCTAGGCTCCATTGGATGGCCGACCGTGCCCGACCACATCAGCCTGTGGGAGGGCCTGATGCCGTTGCGTAAGGCGTTCGACCTGTACGTCAACTTGCGGCCGGTCAACCTGTTGCCCGGGCTTCGCGGCCCTTTGGCGGACCGGGGTCCGGCCGATGTCGACATGCTGTTCATCCGAGAGAACACCGAGGGGGAGTACTCCGGGGCCGGTGGGAGCGTGCACGGAGCACCCGGCGGCAGTATCCAAGCCATCGGCGACCACGAGATCGCAGTGGAGGTACCCGTTTTCACGAGCTGGGCGATCGAGCGTTGCGCCCGTTACGCATTCGAGCAGGCGAATGCCCGGTCAGGGAAGCTCATCAGCGTGACGAAGTCGAACGCGTCGCGGTTCAACTACGTCCTGTGGGACCGCGTAGTCGACCGGGTCGCGGCCGACTACCCCACCGTCACGGTCGAGAAGATTCTCGTCGACGCCATGGCGGCCCGCATGGTGCTCCGTCCGGACACAGTCGACGTCGTCGTGGCGTCCAATCTCTTCGGTGACATCCTCACCGATCTGGGATCCGCACTTCAGGGGTCGCTCGGGCTCGGGGCCAGCGGGAATATCAATCCCGAGCATGAATGGCCCTCGGTGTTCGAGCCCATCCACGGGTCTGCACCGGACATAGCCGGACAAGGCGTGGCCAATCCCCTGGGCGCCATCCTGTCCGCTGCCATGCTCCTGCGGCACGTGGGCGACGCCGAGGGCGCAACACGGATCGAAGGTGCCGTGGCGCGGGTCTGCGCGGACCGACGAGTGTTGACACGCGATCTCGGAGGGACGGCGTCCACGCGCCAGGTCGGCGACGCGGTGATGACGGCCGTCGCTTCGAACGAACTGAAATTGGGAGAAATGTTGTGATCATCGATGTCCACAATCACGCCGTGCCGCGGCCACTGATCGACCTGGTCACCGCCAATCCCGTCTATGGCGTGTCCGCGCAAGAGAAGCCGGGCAGCCCCTTGCGTCAGCCCGACGGCTCACGGCGATTCAGCCCGGGAGCGCTGCGGTCGGATCCATCGACCAAGGTTGCCCAGCTCGATGAGGTCGGCATCGACGCGGCCGTAGTTTCCCTGCTACCGACTCTCTTCGCCTATGAGGTAGATGCCGACGCCGCGGTGCGGCTCTGCGAGACAGCGAATAGCGGCCTGTGCGAGTACGCAGACCATGACCCCAGTCGATTGCGGTGGATGGCCCACGTCCCGTTGGGCGTGCCCGACCGGATAGCACAGACGCTCACGGATGCTGCCGCGCTTGGCGCGGCGGGCGTGGCAGTGGGCACGAGTATCGGACAGCTTCGGTTGGACGACGCTCGGTTCGAGCCGCTGTGGGCCACGGCCGAGTCGTTAGGGCTGCCGGTGTTCATCCATCCGAACTATCCCGAGGACATCACCTACCCGGGGTTGCGAGATTTCCACCTGGCCAACTGCATTGGGCACCCGATGGAGACGACGATCACGATCGAGCGGCTGATCTGCACGGGCACACTGGATCGCCACCCCCATGTTCGGGTGGTGCTGTCCCATGCCGGCGGCATGTTTGCGCTGCAGGCGGGGCGACTCAAGCATGCGCGCACGGTGCGCGCGGAGCTGGCGGGCGCCCCCATCGACCCATGGGCATATTGCGGACAGATTGTGGTCGATACGATCGCCCACGACGAGCAGGCGCTGCGCTACGTCGTCGACCGCATGGGGGTAGACAACGTAGTGCTCGGCACCGACCTGCCTGCAGACATGGCACCGGTGGACCCGGTCGGTCAAATCCGTAAGGCAGTCGGTGACGAAGCCGCAGACACCATCATGCGGTCAAACACGGCCAGGCTATATGCATTCCGGCGATGAGTTGTGCATGGACGCCATGCTCGGGCGATTCATCGGTGGCCACGTCTGAACTAGCTGTCAGATAGTGGTCATCCCATGGTCTCTGTCACGTTGGCACAACGTTGGCACTCAGCGGCTGCGGCGAACTCGCCGACCGCATAAAGACCCACGCTGTTCGATGCCAACAGGCTGGCCAGCTTGTGAATTATTCTGGCACAGCGGTTTCGGAGTGCGGCGGCTGTTGTCATCCGAGTCGATCACACCCTACGACCCGAGGTTGACCGAGATCTGCTTGAGACGGGTCAGCTCTTCGGCACCGAGGAGGCCGTTCTCCTTGCCGTAGCCCGAATCCCCGTAGCCGCCTTGCGGAACGTCGGGCGAGAACAGCGTGTGATCGTTGATCCACACGCTGCCAGCGTTGAGGCTGGCGCTGAAACGGTGTGCGCGGGCCAGGTTCTGCGTCCAGACGGACGCGGCCAGGCCGTATGGGGTGCCGTTGCCCAAGGCGAGCGCCTGCTCGTCGGTATCGAAAGCCTGCACGGTGATCACAGGCCCGAAGATCTCCTGTTGCACGATCGGCTCGGACTGCTCGACATCGGCGATCACCGTCGGCTCCAGGTGGAAACCGGGCAGATCCGGACGTCCTCCGCCCGTCAGCAGGCGTGAACCACGCGACCGGCCGTCGATCAGAGCCTCGACCCGGCTGCGCTGCGATGCTGAGATCAGCGGTCCCAGTTCGGTTTCCGGGTCGTCGGTGGCGCCGATGCGAACCTGGCCCACTGCCTTGAGGATACGCTCGAGCAACTGGTCGTAGCCGTCGCGGTGAACGAGCACCCGACTGGACGCGGTGCAGTCCTGACCGGCGTTACCGAGTCCGCAGGCCACTAGCGTGGTGGCTGCCACGTCGAGGTCCGCATCGTCGAACACGATGGCCGGTGCGTTGCCGCCGAGCTCGAGCACGACGCGCTTGAGCCCGTCGGCGGCCGAGCGCGCGATGGCGCGACCCGCACCGACCGAACCGGTGAACGAGACCAGGGCGACGTCGGGATGTGCAACGAGTGCGGTGCCGGTCGGATCGCCGGGGCCCTGCACGACGTTGAACACACCGGCGGGTAGCACGTCGTCGGCCAGTTCGGCGAGGCGCTGTGCCGTGAGCGGCGTCAGCTCTGCCGGCTTCAGCACCACCGTATTGCCAACGGCGAGTGCCGGAATCAGCTTCAGAATCACTTGCATCAGCGGGAAGTTCCACGGTGTAATCGCAGCGACAACGCCCACCGGCTCCCGCCGGGAGATCGAGGTGCGCCCCGCGATGTACTCACCGGATGCGGGTGCCGACAGCGACCTGCCGACCCCAGCGAAGTAGCGACTCGCGTCGAGGATGGCGGGCAGTTCGTCGTCGCGGAACGCGGTGACCGGCTTGCCCGCGTTGGCCACTTCCAACGCGATGATGGTGTCGGTGTCCGCGGCGAGACGGTCGGCCAGCGTGTGAAGAATCGCCGATCGGTCACCATGCGTCAGTGCCGCCCACTTGGGCATCGCGCGCTTGGCCGCTGCCACCGCATCGGCTACGTCGCCCGATGTGGATGCCCGCCCGACGGCGAGGGTCTCCGCCGTCGCTGGATTGAGGACCCGCCACTCGGCGGTCCCCGATGACGCGCGCCACGCGCCGTCGATGAAGTTCCGTAGTTCCTGCACGATCAGTCCTCTCCCCACTTCGGGACCCGCAGTCCGTGGAAACCCTTGTATGGTGCGGGTTCCGGCGGACTCCAGCCGGTCAGCGACGCCGGATCCGGGGCGAAAACCTCGATGCCCAGCGGCCGGCACACCTCCAGCTGGTCGCGAGCGTCGGGGCCGTACTGCGGGATCGAGAGATCCCCACCGGGGCAGGTGGAGACCGCGCACAGCACGTCGATCTCGGCGAAGAACTCCCAGTAGTCACCCTGCTTCGCGGGGCAGGCCTTGTTGTAGTACTTGTCGTCGGCGTTCAGCCCCGTCACCTGGAACACGTTGAGCACATCGTGCACGTCAGTCTCGTTGAGCCCGTGCGGGAGTACGGCGCGGGTCAGGTTGGAGTGGCAGTGGTAGTCGAAGCGCTCACCGGACAGCAGTTGATTGGTGTACGGATCGCAGCGGCTGCCCATCAGGTCGTGCACGCGGCCCCCGTCCTCATCGACGCCGTAGTCGGCGAGGGAGTCACCGACGACGGTGACCAGCGGTCGTAGATACGGCAGGTTCGACCAGAGCCGGTC
>CAMFLL010000072.1 GCA_945957405.1 uncultured Mycolicibacterium sp.
CTCTTGACCTGCCGCTGATCGCGGGAGTCGGAACAATTCGCTGAGACCGTTCGCCGACGTAACGTCTGGAGCCTTCAGAACGAGATCCCGGTAGGGATTCTCGGGATGGAGACATGACGGACGGAACAAAGCAGGCGGTGGGTCTGTCAGTCGGGACCACCACGCTGGCAGCTGTGACGTCGGACAACACGGTGCGGCGAAGCCCGGTTCTCACGCTGTTCGAGGACCGGCCGCCCGTCATCGGCGGTCCGGCGGGCCAAGGAGTGACGATCACGGATTTCGTCGACCGCGTCGGCGACCCGATCGGCATCATTGCCTCGGACGGAACCAGTCATCGGCCCGAACGGGTGCTTACCGAAGCGCTGCGCGCGCTGGCCTACGAAGCCACCGGCGGCCGACCGCTGCCCGCGTCGGCCGCGGTGACCGTGCCGGCCCACTGGCAGGCGCCGGCCGTCGACGCGTTCACCCGTGCCCTGGGTCGGGTGCCCGAGTGGCGCACTCATCGCCCTGCGGTGATCTCCGATGTCACCGCATCGGTCACCGCTTTGAACACCGACCCCGGTCTGCCGACGCACGGCGTGATCGCTGTATGCGACTTCGGCGGCAGCGGAACCAGCATCACCCTGGTCGACGCCGATCGTGGCTACCAGCCGATCGCGCCCACCGTGCGTCATCTCGACTTCTCCGGCGACCTGGTGGACCAGGCTCTGCTGACGCATGTCATCGGCGAACTGGCGGGTGCCGGCTCGGTCGATCTGAACAGCACCTCGGCCATCGGATCGCTGTGGCGGCTGCGTGCACAATGCCGCGGCGCCAAGGAACGCCTGTCGACCGCCACGGTGACGTCGATGCCGGTCGAGCTGCCGGAGTTCCGCGGTGACATCCGGTTGACCAGGACCGAACTCGACGACCTGCTGCGCGCGCCACTGGCCGAGTTTGTCAACGTGCTGTCGGATACGTTGCAGCGCAATGGTGTTCATCCGGCCAACCTGAGCGCGGTCGCCTCCGTCGGTGGCGGGGCGGGGATCGCTGCGGTGACGACGACGTTGTCGGACACCCTGCGCGTCCCGGTGATCACCACGGCGCGCTCGGGGCAAAGTCCCGCGGTCGGCGCCGCCCTGCGGGCACTGCGCGGCCCCGCGGATGACACCGCGACGGCGATGGCACCTGCCGCGCTCGTGTCGGCCTCAGCGGCGACGCCGGTGGCGGCGGACCCGGGTCCCGTTCCAGCGCTGGCGTGGTCGGAGGCCGCCGACGAGCCCGATGAACTGGAAGGCCTGATCGAACCCGACCGGGACCACAGCCTCACCGGCGCCCGCCCGGCGCTCGAATTCGAACCCGATGAGCATTCCGCGGCGACGGCCGAGACCCCAGTGCGGTGGTATCGCCGACCGATGGCGGTGATGGCCGCCTCGATCGTGGTGATCCTTGGTGCGGTGGGCGCCATCGGAGTCGTGCTGATGAACGATTCCAGCGCTGCGCCGGCATCCACGCCGACCCCGAGCATCAGCACGACACCCGAAGCGCCGGCTGCTGCGGCTCCGCCGCCAGCCGAACAGCCACCGGCCCGGGTCGAGGAGGCGGCACCCGCACCGCGCACCGTGGTCGCAACGCCGGCCCCGGTGACACGTGTGGTTCAGCAACAGGCCCCGGCGCCGGTGACAGTTCAGGCGCCGCCGCCGGCACCGGCGGATCCGCCACCGCCGCCGGTCACCGAGACCGTGACTCAGACGGTGTCACCGGAGCCCACGACGCAGGCGCCGCCACCGTCGCAGGAACCGCCGTCGACCGAGGCGCCGGCTCCGGCCGCGCCGAGCCCCACTTCCGAACGACCGCACTGGATTCCGACCATTCCGCCGATCCCGACCATCCCCGGATTGCCGCCGTTCGTGCCGCAACCCGTGCCGAATCCCTAACCGCGCCGAGTCCCCGACACCGCAGACCGGGGCAGTCGGCCTGCCTTGGAGTGCCCCTGCATCTGCTCGCCGTCGACCGTCACATCGAAGTCGAGGTTCAGCCGCATCGGTTTGGTGATCGACTGACTCCAGGTGGCGCGGCTGCCGTCGATGCGGAGGTCGGTCAGCGGCACCGGATCTCCCTTGTACGTCGCGGTGCCGACCAGTCCGGCCGGTCCCGGCTCGAACCGGTACTCGACGGCCAGTGCGCCGATCGGCGTCTTGATGGTGACGTCCCAGCGGCCCTCGAGGATCATGCGGCGCGCCAGACGGTGCCGCGCCGCTCATAGTCGAACAGTTTCTCGACGGCCAATGCGACTCGCGAACCATGATGTCGCTCAAGAAGATACAACGCCAAGTCGAGTCCGGAGGTGACACCGCCGGAGGTCACCAGGTCGCCGTCGTCGACGACGCGGGCGTCGATCACCGTCACACCGGTGGCGTCGAGCACTTCGTTACCCAGGTGGTGGGTGACCGCGTTGCGGCCCTCGATCAGACCCGCCATGGCCAGCGCCAGCGAGCCACCGCACACCGTGGCGACCGTGACAGCGGGGTTGGCCAGTGCCGTGGCCATCAACGGGATCAGAGCCGTCTCACCGGTGCGGGCCAACAACACCGGGATGGTGTCGACGCCCTCGTCGGGGTCGCCGTCGAGGGGCCCCGAGGCGCCGGGAACGACAATGACACCGGGCTTGTCGGGGTCCAGTGTCGCGGTGGCCCGCAACGTCAGTCCGAGGGTCCCGCTGACGACCGGGCGCGCGCCCTCGGCCGAGACGAGTTCGACCGTCAGGTCGACTCCGCCCAGTTGACTGCCTGCGGCCAGGACTTCGAAGGGGGCGATGACGTCGAGCGGGTCGAACCCGTCGAACAGCACGATCTGCGCATTCACCCGAACACTGTGCGTGACGCCGCCACGCAGGCGACAGCGGCCAGATTGCCATCACCAGACGGGATCTTGCCGGTCCACTACCCGCTGGTGCCCGGTTTTTTCCTCAGCACGACTTTGGCCAGCGGAATGCGCATCTGCTCGGGTGCGGCCGCCAGTCGCTCGCTGACCCCGCGCTGCAGCCGATCGGCGAACTCGGCGGCTCGCGGATCGGTTGCGCCACCGGCGAGCGCGGTAGCCAGTGTGTCGAAGACCGACGCGCGAAGCAAGGCCGCCCACTGTGCGCCAAAGGTTTTCGCGTCCTGGTCGGCCTGGTACCGCTGCCAGAACCGGTCCTCGGCGTCGGAGACCTCGATCAGTTCGATCGAGAGGCCCTCGATGCTGTCCTTCGGGGCGAACGGAGCCTCGAAGTCCTTCGCGGTACGGCCGACGAGGGGGATCGACATGGCCGCCAGCTCGGTTGCGGTGATGACGCCGGCGCCGACCAACTCCTGCAACACGGCGTAGAGGGTGTGCACCAGAGGACGCAGTCCGAACTCGCCCGACTCGTCGAGACCCATGGTCAGCACCACCAACCGGCCTTCCGGTGCCAGCTCGCGGCCGCGGTGCGCGACGAACTCGTGCCAGTCGTAAGCGGCCTGGCGCGCGCATTCGGCCGCCACAGCCGTGTCGCGGCTGAACGCCGGGACGATGTGGTCGCCGATCGCCGGGGACCGCGACAGCCATTGGATGGCCCACGACGACCAGCCGAGGTTCACGCTGTACGACGGCAGGATCTGGGTGTAGAACGATCGGCCCACCGCCGACGCGTACACCGCGCTGTCCTTGTGCAGATAGCTGTCCGGATCGTTGACCACCGTGTTGAACATCGCGGTGAAATCATTGTCGGCGGTGTCGGTGTGCGCCACCAGGATGGGCTGCTCCTTGGACGTACGTCTGCGCAGCGCCGCGATCGCCGCGCACACCGGCAACAGCGAGTTGTGCGCCGTCGAGGCGCCGTAGTCGGCGATCACGATCGGCTGGGGCGGCCTTGGCACCGCCACCTCGGCGGCGGCTGCGACGAAAAGCTCGATGGCTGACTGCAGTCCAGCGGCCTGCAACCGCGCTGACGCCGTGTAGGTCGGGTTGTCGGGTGAGTCGGGCCGGACGACGATGCTGGATTCCGGCACGGTCAGGAACTCCGGCGTCGACGTCGCAGCAGCAGACCGACGAGGATGCCGATGACGAGCAGTCCGGTGAAGATGAACCAGATCGGGGCCGCCACGGTGATCCAGAGGATGTGGATGTCCGCCCGATCGCGGTTCTGGGCGATGAAGATCGCCGACAGGACCACCAGGATCAGCGCGACCCAGTAACGCATGGCGAACCTGCGCACCCGCCCCCGCGTCGGCGGGGCCTCGATCTCCTCTGACGGCATGGCCACCTCCTGGTCTGCGACTGTCAGTATCGAACGGTAGTCGCCGCGACGACCGCGTGACACACTTCGGCTGTGCCCCGCAAGACCAAGCGCACCGCACCGGCGATTCTGCTGGTGATTGGGATCGTGACGATGGTGGTGTCCATCATCGGGTTCATCGCGTCGCTGTTGTTGAACGCGTTCGTGTTCGACGAGTTCGATGCGTACGGCGAAGTGCCCATCCCGGGGCAGACGACCCTGCAGTTGCCCGCCGGCGAGGTCACCGTGTCGTTCCACACCGTGCTGATCGGCTCCGGCGGCGGCAGTGGGCTGCCGATCCCGCGCCTCGGCATGACCATCGACCCCCCGCCGGGCGTGGCCGAACCTGTCGTCACCGAGAACTTCGGCGGCACAACCACGGTGAACAACGACGCCCGCGTACGGGTGTGGGTGGCGCAGATACCCGAGGCGGGCACCTATCAGGTCAGCGCCGACGGCGATGTCGGCGCGTTCCTGCAGCCGCGGCTGGCCTTCGGGCACGGTGCGACGTCGACGGGTTGGGTGCCGTGGCTGTTCGCGGGCCTGTTCGGGTTCGCCGTGCTGGACTTCGTGATCTCCGTGGTCTGGATGACCCGCAGCCGCAAGGCGCCGCCGGCGATGGTGGGTTTCCCGGACGGCCCGGTGGACTTCGACTTCCCGCCGGAACCCGATGACCCTGGCACACCCGCGCCGTCGTACCAGCCCACCGATCAGGGGATCCGGATCGAGCAGCTCAAAAACCTTGCGGCGCTGCGGGATTCCGGTGCCTTGACCGAGGACGAGTTCCAGGCCGAGAAGCGTCGGGTGCTCGAGGGCGGGTAGGGCTCAGCTGCTCGTACCTCGCAGCGCATCGTCAGCTGCCGGGTGTGTGTGGGACAGCTTCCTCCTCGCTGCTCGTACCTCGCAGCGCATCGTCAGCTGCTCGGGTTGTTGGGCAGCTTCCTCCTCGCTGCTCGTACCTCGCAGCGCATCGTCAGCTGCCGCGGGCGACCCACTCGTCATAGTTCACGATCTCGTCGCCGATCTTGGTGGTGTCACCGTGGCCGGTGTAGACGACGGTGTCGGCGGGCAGCTTGCCGAGTTTTTCCTTGATCGAGTCCAGGATGGTGGGAAAGTCCGAGAAGGACCGTCCGGTGGCGCCGGGTCCGCCCTGGAACAGGGTGTCGCCGGAAATCACCGCGCCCAGGTCGGGCGCGTACCAGCAGACGGATCCCGGGGAGTGCCCGGGCGTGTGGATGGGGTGGATCTCGATTCCCCCGACGGTCAGCGGGTGGCTGTCGTCGACGGGCCGGAAATCGTTGTCCTCGTGGGTCATCCGCCACAGCATCTCGTCGGCGGGATGCAACAGCACCGGGGCGTCGAGGTCGGCACCCAGTTCGGGGGCCACGGTGATGTGGTCGTTGTGACCGTGGGTGCACACCACGGCGACGACGTTGCGGCCGGCGACCGCGTCGACGATCGGTTTGGCGGTGTGCGCAGCGTCGAACACCACGACGTCGTTGTCGTCGCCGACGATCCAGATGTTGTTGTCGACGTCCCAGGTGCCGCCGTCGAGACTGAAGGTGCCGGAGGTGACGACGCGTTCGATGCCCGCCATCAGAGGATCACCACCGAGCGCAGGACCTCCCCGGAATGCATTTTGTGGAAAGCGTCCTCCACGTCTTCCAAGCCGATGCGCTCGGAGACGAATTTCTCCAGCGGCAACCGGCCCTGCCGGTACAGGCTGATCAGAGCGGGGAAGTCGCGTTCAGGCAGGCAGTCGCCGTACCAGGACGATTTCAGGGATCCACCGCGGGAGAAGAAGTCGACCAGCGGCATCTCGAGGGTCATGTCGGGGGTGGGGACGCCGACCAGGACGACGGTGCCGGCCAGGTCGCGGGCGTAGAACGCCTGCTTCCAGGTTTCGGGCCGGCCGACAGCGTCGATGACGACGTCGGCGCCGAATCCGTCGGTGAGGTCCTGCACGGTCTCGACGACGTCGAGCTCTTTGGCGTTGATGGTGTGGGTGGCGCCGAACCCGCGGGCCCAGTCCAGTTTCTGGTCGTCGACGTCGACGGCGATGATCTTCCTGGCGCCGACCAGGGCGGCCCCGGCGATGGCGGCGTTGCCGACGCCGCCGCAGCCGATCACGGCTACGGTGTCGTCACGGTTGACCGCGCCGGTGTTGATGGCTGCGCCGATGCCGGCCATCACACCGCAGCCCAGCAGGCCGGCCACGGCGGGATCGGCTTCGGGGTCGACCTTGGTGCACTGGCCTTCGTGGACCAGGGTCTTGTCGGCGAAGGCGCCCACCCCCAGGGCCGGGGTCAGTTCGGTGCCGTCGGTCAGCGTCATCTTCTGGGTGGCGTTGTGGGTGTTGAAGCACAGGTGCGGGCGGCCGCGTTTGCAGGCCCGGCACTGGCCGCAGACCGCGCGCCAGTTCAGGATGACGAAATCGCCGACCTCGACGTTGGTGACGCCGTCACCGATCGCTTCGACGGTGCCTGCGGCTTCGTGGCCCAGCAGGAAGGGGTACTCGTCGTTGATACCGCCCTCGCGGTAGGTCAGATCGGTGTGGCACACCCCGCAGGCGATGATGTCGACCACCACTTCACCAGGCCCCGGATCCGGGATCACAATGTCAACCAGCTCGACGGGCTGCTTCTTCGACCGGGAAATCACACCACGCACTGTCTGACTCATGCGTGAAACCTTATCGGCACCGTGCACACGCGTTGACGTCCACTGTGATTTTTGGACTCATTTCTGTTCTTTTTCCGTGGGATGGTGTCTACGGTTGGACCCGATCGCCATGAACGTCACCCTGGAAACCCCCGGCGACCTGCTGTTGGCTGCTCGACGGGCACACAGCCGGCGGGACTGGCACGCGAGCTACGGCGGCTTCAGCCGGGCGCGCGAACTGGGGCCGCTCGACACCGACGATCTCGACGCGATGGCCATGGCGGCCTGGCGGCTCGGCTACGCGAAAGAATCGGCCCGGCTCGCCGAGGTGGTGTTCACCCAGCTGACGAAGAAGGACCCCATGGCGGCGGCGATGAAAGCCGCCGAGGTGGCGCTGTGCTGGTTCGTCCGCGGCGACGCCAACATCGGTGGGGCGTGGAAGAACAGGGCAGACCGGCTCGTCGACGGTACGCCCGAATGCACCGTGCACGGTTATCTCGCCTACCTCGATGCGATGGATGCCGTGGTGCTCCGGAAACTCGACGACCTGCCGTCGCGGGTGCGCAGGCTACAGGAGATGAGCGAGCGGCTCGAGGACCCCGCGTTGTCGGCGCTCGCCCTCGTGGCCCAGGGGCTCGAGGCCATGCTCAACGGCCGGATGGCCGAGGCCTACCAGGTGATCGACGAAGCCATGCTGCCCATGCTCGCCGATCAGGTGCCGATCGAGTGGGCCGGCGACATGTACTGCGTGGTACTGCATCACTGTCACAAGGTGGCCGACCTGCCGCGTATGCGGATGTGGACGCGGTCGATGGAGCAGTGGTGCGGTCTGGCCGGTTCGGTGGCCTTCGGTGGTGTGTGTGAAGTGCACCGGTTGCAGCTCGAGGACGGCACTGACAATTACCGGCAGATCGAGGACCGCCTGTACATCGTCAGCAACAGCCTCGCGCCGGTCAACAGCCTCGCCGCTGCCGAGGGTTTCTATCAGCTCGGCGAAGTGCGCAGGCAACTCGGGGACGTCGAGGGCGCACTGGCGGCATTCGCGAAAACCCGCGACCTCGGTCTGGAACCCCAGCCCGGGGAGGCGATGCTGCGCTGCAGCCAGGGCGACAAACAGGCCGCGTGGAGTGGGCTGCGCATCGCGATGGTGGGGCAGCAGGGTATCGACAGGATGCGCCTGTTGCGGGGAGCCGTCCAGATCGCACTGGCCGTCGACCAACTCGATGAAGCCGAAATCCATTGCCGCGAACTGGAAGCCGGGGCGGCGGCGTACGGTACACCAGGCTTCAAGGGCTGGGCGGCGCATGCCAGGGGGGCAGTACTGGTGCGGCGGGGCGACTTCGAGGCCGCGGTCGGTGCGCTGAACGCCGCTCTACCGGAATACCGCTCACAGAGCTGCCGGTACGAAATGGCCGAGGTCTACGAATGGATGGCTCTCGCGCACCGCGGACTGGGCGACGCGGACACGGCCGCGGCCGATGCCGCCACCGCCGCCAGCATCTACGACCAGCTCGGCGTGGAACCGGCCGGAATCTGCGGCGACACCGCACAAGGACCGCTGACGAAACGGGAACTCGAGGTCCTCACCCGGATCGCGGGCGGTGCCACCAACCGTCAGGTCGCCCAGCTGATGGTGATCAGCGAGAAGACCGTGAGCCGTCATCTGGCGAACATCTACACCAAGCTCGGTGTCTCCTCACGCACGGCGGCGGTGGCGTGGGCGCACCAGAACAGCCTGCTGACGTGACCGCGTCTGCATGATTTGCCCCACCGTGCCGGTGGGAATTACACCATTCGCCCGATTCCGGCACACCGTCGGCGATCGTAGCGTTTGAGCCATGACGACAGCGGAATCCACGCAGCAGTTCGCCGAGCGCATCATCGGCGCCATCGACAGTGCGAGTATGGCGATCCTGCTCAGCATCGGACATCAGACAGCGCTGTTCGACACGATGGCCGACCTGCCGCCCGCGACGAGCACGCAGATCGCTGACGCCGCGGGCCTCAACGAGCGTTACGTGCGCGAGTGGCTCGGCGGGCTGACAGCCGCGCGCGTCATCGATTACGACCCAGGGACCCAGGCGTATTCGCTGCCGCGTGACCGCGCGGCCGTGTTGACCCGCGCGGCCGGGCCTGACAACCTCGCCCGCGTCGCGCAGTTCATCCCGTTGCTCGGGGAGGTCGAACAGAAGGTCATCGGTTGCTTCCGCGACGGTGGCGGACTCGCCTACAGCGACTACCCGCGGTTCCACTCCCTGATGGCCGAACAGAGCGGCGAGGTGTTCGACGCCGCACTGGTGGATGTCATCCTGCCACTCGCCGACGGGCTGCCGGCTCGGCTGCGAGAGGGTGCGCAGGTCGCCGACATCGGTTGTGGCAGTGGACATGCCGTCAATGTGATGGCAAAAGCGTTTCCCGCCAGCAGCTTCACGGGGATCGACTTCTCGGCTGACGCCGTCGCGGTGGGTGCGGCCGAGGCCGAACGCACCGGACTCGGCAACGTCTCGTTTCTGGCCCGTGATGCCGCCGCCTTGGACATTGCCGACGCCTATGACGTGATCACGGCGTTCGACGCCATCCACGATCAGGCGCATCCCGCGCGGGTGCTCGAGAACATCCACCGAGCGCTCAGGCCCGGCGGCACCCTGCTGATGGTCGACATCAAGGCGTCAAGCCAGTTGCAGGACAACGTCGGCATCCCGTTCGCGACATATCTGTACACGGTCTCGACGATGCACTGCATGAGCGTGTCGCTGGGGCTCGACGGGATGGGCCTCGGCACGGTGTGGGGCCGCCAACTGGCGACCGTCATGCTCGCCGACGCCGGTTTCAGTGATGTTCGGTGCACGGAGATCGAGACCGACCCCATCAACTACTACTACGTCGCCACGAAGTAGTACCCACGATCTCGCGACCGGCAGTCGCGCAGAAACTCCGGTTGTCTGGGGGATCGGCGGCCGGGCCGCTGGAATACCCCCGCGGCCCGGGTTCTGCCCGGAATGGGCGTCCCGGAAGAAATCGGCGACCAGACGTTGTTCACTTGATCCGTGATGCCGACGCTGTTCATGTCCCACGGAGCGCCCCCGCTGGTCGATGACGAGCTGTGGGTGTCGCAGCTCGCGGCCTGGTCCGACGATTTGCCACGCCCCACAGCTGTGCTGATGATCTCGGCGCACTGGGAAGCCGCGCCATTGCTGATCGGCTCCACCGATGCCCGCACGCCCCTGACCTACGACTTCTGGGGGTTTCCTGCTCGCTTCAGCCAGGTCACGTACGCGAGCCCGGGTGCGCCGGAACTCGCCGCGCGGATCGCGGCGCTGATGCCGGACCACGAATCGGTGGCCCACGACCCGGACCGCCGTCTCGATCACGGCGCCTACGTCCCCCTCACGGTGATGTACCCGGAAGCCGACATACCCGTCCTGCAGATCTCACTGCCCACGCTCGATCCGGAGCGCCTGCTCGAACTCGGCCGACGGTTGCGGCCACTGCGCGATGACGGCGTCCTCATCGTCGGTTCGGGTTTCACCACACACGGCCTGCCCTATTTGACCGACCACTCACCGAACGCCGATGCGCCGGGCTGGTCGCGTGAGTTCGACACCTGGGCAGCCGAGCGGTTTTCGGCCGGAGACCTCAACGCCATCATCGACTTTCGCGCCGAAGCGCCGGGTATGCCGTACGCGCATCCGACCATCGAGCACTTTGCGCCGCTGTTCGTCGCGCTGGGCGCCTCCAGCGATCCCGAGCAGATACCCCGCCAGATCATCGACGGCTACTGGATGGGTCTGGCGAAGCGGTCGATTCAACTCGTCTGACCCAACGCTGCTGACAAGAGACGATCGCCGGGCTTACGCTCCTAACCAGGTGGTTCAACGGGGGTACCGCCGAGGGGGTCTGGGGTATGTCGGTTCCGGTGGAGAAGTGCGACGTCTGCGTCATAGGGGCCGGTCTGGCCGGGATGAACGCCCTGTTCGTGGCGAGCAGGTATCTGTCTCGCGACCAGCGGGTGATCCTGGTGGATCGGCGCCAGCGCGTCGGCGGGATGTGGGTGGACACCTATCCCTATGTGCGGCTGCATCAACCGCACGGCGTCTTCACGGCAGGCAACATCAAGTGGACCCTGCGTCAGAAGCGGGCTCACCTGGCGTCAAAGGGTGAGGTGCTCGGCCACTTCGAACACTGCCGCGCCATGATCAAACAGGATCAGCGGGTCGACGAGTTCTTCGGCTGGACAATAGAATCCGACGAAGAGGTCGACGGTGTGGTACGCGTGACGTGCCGGGCCGCCGACGGTCGCACCATGGTGATCGAGACGAAGAAGTTGATCAAGGCGTACGGTTTCCGCATCGAACCCAACGAGCCCCTGCCGCTGTCGAGTCGGAGCGTTCGGTCGGTGTCGCCGGACACCTGCGATATGCGCGGCGCGCCGATTCGCGACAGTGCGGCGCCGGTATGGGTGGTCGGCGGCGGCAAGACCGCCATGGACACCGTCTACGCGTTGGCCCGCGCCTACCCCGGCCGTGAGGTCAACCTCCTGGCGGGCGGGGGAACGTTCTTCCACAACCGCGACCAGTTCTTCCCGAACGGCCTGGCGCGCTGGAACAGCGGCACCACGCTCGGAACACTGTCGGCGGAGATCGCGGCGCGTTATGACGGCACCAACGAGGCCGAGCTGTGGGACTGGCACCGTTCGGCATACGGTCTGTGGGCCACGCCGGAGACCGGCAACTTCGCCCTCGGCGTGCTCTCGGAGGTCGAGCAGCAGACCGTCTCGGCCGCGGTGAACGAGGTGGTGATGGACCACCTCGTCGATGTCGTGGACGACGACGGCGGACCCCAGATGGTGCTGCGCAGTGGCGCCACCAAGGCGGTGGCGCCGGGTAGTTGGTTCGTCAACTGCACGGGATACATCACGCACCGGGTGCATCCTTACGAGCCGTACATGTCGCGGAGCGGTAACACGTTGTCGATCCAGACCCAGTCCGCCACTTTGCATCTGAGCTCATATGGGGCCTACTTCGGCACGCACCTGTTGTTCTCCGGCAAGATCCGCGATGTGCCCCTCTACGAGCTGGATGTGCTGGATCTGTATCGCAAATCGCGGAAAGCGTTCCCGTACACACTCTTCGCCTTGGTCCAGCACAACATGAGCCTCTACACCGACACCCTTCCTGCCAAGGCCTTCCGGGAATGCGGGCTTGATTTCGACCGGTGGTATCCGCTGCCGCGGCAGTTGGTGCAGCAGGTGAAGTTCATGCGCACGCATCGCGCGGACCGCGAACGCGCCCGCGTCGTCCTGGACACCGTCCGCGAGCGGTTCGGCGTGCGCTGCGGCCCGTTGGCCGAAGACGCTCCGCAGGATGCGTGAAGCTTCGACGTACTGGAGGGGTCCGAGTCCCAGTAGGGTGAGTGCGCGATGAGCGCACTCGATCAGATTGCCGACTGGCCGGTCCCGGCCGCCGCCGCTGCGGTGGTGGGGACTTCCGGCGTGCTGGCCACCCACGGCGACATCGACGCCCCGTTCGTGTTGGCCTCGGTGACCAAACCGTTGGTGGCGCGTGGCGTCCAGGTCGCGATCGAAGAGGGCGCGGTCGAATTGAACACACCTGCCGGACCCGAGGGTTCCACCGTCCGCCACCTGCTCGCGCACGCGTCGGGGCTGGCGATGCTGGACGACAAGGTGCTGGCGAAGCCTGGGACGCGGCGGATCTACTCCAACTACGGCTTTCGGGTGCTCGCGGAGACCGTCGAGGACGCCGCGGGTATCGACTTCGGTCAGTATCTGCGCGAAGCGGTGTTCGAACCGCTCGGCATGGCGTCGTCGCGGCTCGAGGGTGGCGCACAGACCGCCGGGTACGGTGCGGTTTCGACGGTGGCCGACCTCGTGTCGTTCGCCGGCGACCTCTTGATCCCGGCGACGGTGTCACCGCAGATGCACGAGGAGTCCATCTCGGTCGCGTTCCCCGGTCTGAACGGTGTGTTGCCCGGATACGGTGCCCAGCGACCCAACGACTGGGGCCTGGGGTTTGAGATCCGCGACACCAAGACCCCGCATTGGACGGGGTCGCAGAATTCGGCTTTCACATTCGGTCATTTCGGCCAGTCAGGCACGCTCATCTGGGTGGATCCCTCGGTGGGCCTGGCTCTGGTGGTGCTGACCAATCGCGATTTCGGCGACTGGGCGCACCCGTTGTGGCCGGCGGTGTCTGATGAGGTCCTGAGAGAATTCGGCGCACACTAGCGCAACAGGTGCCTCACGAGGCACAATAGACACGCGCGACACACAATTTGTGATGCTCGTTGGTTTACCGAGGCCGTTGGGGAAGACGTCCCTCGTCGAACCGAAGGAGCAGCCGATGCGTGCGTCGAACCAGTTTGCCGACGCGACTACTGGTGTGGTGTACGTCCATGCCTCGCCCGCGGCGGTATGCCCACATGTCGAGTGGGCTCTTTCGTCGACCCTGAATGCCAGGGCGAAGCTCAGGTGGACGCCGCAACCGGCTATGCCCGGACAGTTGCGTGCCGTCACCAACTGGGTGGGTCCGGTCGGCACGGGCGCGCAACTGGCCAACGCCCTGCGCTCATGGTCGGTGCTCCGGTTCGAAGTCACCGAGGACCCCAGTCCCGGCGTGGACGGTCAGCGCTTCTGCCACACCCCGCAACTCGGCTTATGGAGCGGTGCGATGAGCGCCAATGGCGACACCATCATCGGCGAGATGCGGCTGCGCACCTTGATGACCGGCGGCGCCGACATGTTGATGTCGGAGTTGGATTCGGTGCTGGGAACCGCCTGGGACGATGCGCTGGAGTCCTACCGCGACGGCGGTGACGGCGCCGAGGTCACCTGGCTGAGCCGCGGCGTCGGCTGACTTTCTGACCGCGAGCAGACGCAGAGGGGCCTGTCATTCACGCAGACTGTGGGCCACTTGCGTCTGCTCGCGGGACAAGAATGTGCAACGCGCCCGGAACGGCGCTGATCTCGGCCGGCAACGGGCAGGCGTAGTCGCCGTCGGCGTAGGCGTTGATACCGGGGGAGTCCACCGTGATGGTGCTCGCGCGGTCGGTGGTGACCGCATCGAGTTCGATGTGTGTGCCCTTGAAAACCGTGGGGAACAAACGGATCAACCGCGTCCGCGAGTCCGAGTGCACCATCGTGATGTCGAGCTTGCCGTCGGCATGGTCGGCGTTCGGGCAGATCAACATGCCACCGCCGTAGCTTCTGGTATTGCCGAAGGCGACCAGTGTCAGGTCGGCCTCGATCTCGCGCGTGCCGTCCAGCACGAGATGGAAGGGCAGCAACCGTAACTTGGACAACTCGGCGACCATCGCGACGTTGTAGCGCATGCGACCGTGCGGCCACCGCATCCGGTTGGTGCGGTCACTGACCAGCGAGTCGAAACCCGTTGCCACGACGGTGCCGAACCACTTCTCGGCCCGATTGCCGCGCGGACCCCATTCGAGGTGCCCGAGGTCGACGGTCTCGATGTGACCGTCGATCACGACATCGGCGGCCGCGGCCGGGTCGCCGGTGGGCAGGTGGTATTCGCGGGCGTGATCGTTGCCGGTGCCCGCGGGGATGATGCCGAGCGGAATCTGCTTGCCCGCCAATACTTGTAGGGCCACCGAGATCACGCCGTCGCCGCCGGCCACCACCAGGGCGTCGGTGCCGCGGTCGACCGCCTCGGCGACGAGTGCGCCGGCGTGTTGGGCGTCGCGTCCGACGATCTGGACGACGTCGATGCCGCGCTGCTGGAACCGGGTGACCGCACGCTCGGCGGCATGCGGCGCATTACCGTGTCCGGAGGCCGGATTGGTCAGCAGCGTGATGCTGCCGATCTCGCGGCTGGTCACGGGATGAGCTTGCCCGGGTTGAGGATTCCCGCCGGATCCAGTGAATCCTTGACGGCGCGCAGCACCCGGACCCCGACTTCGCCGACCTCGTCGGTCATCCACGGGCGATGATCGGCGCCCACCGCATGGTGGTGGGTGATGGTTCCACCGGTGCGCATGATGGCGTCCGAGGCGGCGGTCTTGGCGGCCCGCCACTGCGCGATGGCGTCGCCCCGAATGCCCGCGACCACCGTGAAATAGAGCGAGGCGCCGGTGGGATACACATGCGAAATGTGGCACAGCACCAGCGCCGGTGTGCCCGAATCGGCGAGCGCCGAGGACAGCGCCTCGGTGACCGCGGCCTTCAGCGCGCCGAGATTCGACCAGGTGGTGGCGGTCTCCAACGTCTCGCACAGCGCACCCGCGGCCAGCAGCGAATCGCGTAGGTACGGCGCGTTGTACCGGCCGTGCTCCCAGGCCCGGGCCGGCTCTTCGCCGAGCGACTCGGCGCCGCGCGCGATGAGCAGGGCGCGGGTCTCGGCATGCCGGCTCTCGGTGTGGGCGGCGCTGCCCTCGAAGACGGTGATGGCCAGGCACCCGCCGGTGATCTGCTGTTCGCCGATCTGCTCGGTGGTCGCCAGGTTCACCCCGGTCTCGGCCTCGTCGGACAACCGGATCACCGTCGGGCCGGTGCCGGTCTGGGTGACGGCGCGCAGCGCGGCCGCCCCCGTCGCGAAGTCGGGGAACGACCATGCCTCGTATCGGGTGGTTTCCGGGACCGGGTGCACCCGCAGCCGCACGCGGGTGATGATGCCGAACACGCCCTCCGAGCCGACGATGAGTTCGCGCAGATCCGGTCCGGCCGCCGACTCGGGAGCGCGCCCGAGCTCGAGCACGCCGACGGGGGTGACCGCCGTCAACCCGCGGATCATGTCGTTGATGCGGCCGTAGCCGGCGGAATCCTGTCCCGAGGATCGCGTCGCCGCGAACCCGCCGATGGTCGCGAACTGAAAACTCTGCGGGTAGTGGCCCAGCGAGAAGCCCCGCTCGCCGAGCAGCCGCTCGGCCACCGGCCCGGTGACACCGGCCCCGAGTTCGGCCTCGCCGGTCACCTCGTCGAGCTCCAGGAGCTGGTCGAAACGGCGGAGGTCGAGCGTGATCGCCGCGCCGAACGGGCCGCGCACGGGATCCAGGCCGCCGACCACGCTGGTGCCGCCGCCGAACGGGACGACCGCGATGCCGGCCTGCGAGCAGTAGCTCAACACGTTGGTGATCTGGTCCTCGGAGCCCGGTGTGAGCACGGCGTCGGGGGCGTCCTGTTCGCCACGGTCGGCGCGACGCAGCAGGTCAAGTGTGGATTTGCCACCCGCATGAAGTAGCCGGGCAAAATTGTCGTCAGCGAAGTTTTCTGCGCCGACAATGGCGGCCAACCCTGCGCGGTGATCCGGCGACAAAGTCGAGGTCCGCAGGGATACATCTTCTGCGAGAATTTCGGGTATTGCCGAATCTGTGACACCCAGGGCCTGTTTCAGCAACGAACGGATCCCGTCGGACAACGGCGTGGCGGCAGCCGGGTCGCCCCAGGCATTCCACTTCATCGGGGGATGACTCATGCGTTACAGTATTACAGATGCTGTCAATCAGTAATGGTGAGGCCGAGGTGGCCGACAGGACAGCGGATCCCAACCGGGAACGCATCCTGTCGGCGGCCGCTACATGCGTGCGCGACTTCGGCATCGAACGGGTGACGCTGGCCGAGATCGCCCGCCGGGCCCGCGTCAGTCGTCCGACGGTGTACCGGCGCTGGCCCGACACTCACGCGATCCTGGCGGACCTGCTGACGCAGCGCGTGGCTGACGTGCTGCGCGAGATCCCGTCCCGCGGCACCGGCCGAGCCGCGATCGTCGACCGGGTCGTCGCCGTCGCCGGGCGCTTGCGCGATGACGACCTGTTGATGGCGGTGCTGCATTCCGCGCCGGAGTTCGCGATGGTCTACATCGCCGAGCGGCTGGGCACCAGCCAGCAGCTGCTGATCGACGCGCTGGCCGCCGACATCGGAGCCGCCCAGGCCGGTGGCGGCGTCCGCGCCGGCAATCCGCGGCAGTTGTCCACGATGGTGCTGCTTGTCGCGCAGTCCACGATCCAGTCGGCACAGATCGTGGAACCGATCCTGCCCGCCGATGCCCTTGCGGCCGAACTGGCTCGCGTCCTGAACGGATACCTCGCCTGATGCCCAACCCGCCCGCCCGCTCGACAGCGCTCAACGCCGGGCGCCGCACCGCGGAATTGACCGCCCTCGCCGATAACGGACACGTCGACGTGCTGGTGGTCGGCGGAGGTGTCACCGGCACCGGAATAGCACTCGACGCCGTCACCCGCGGGCTGCGCGTCGCCCTCGTCGAACGACGCGATCTCGCGTTCGGCACCAGCCGGTGGAGCTCCAAACTCGTGCACGGCGGCCTGCGTTACCTGGCCACCGGCAACGTCGGTATCGCGCGCCGCAGCGCCGTCGAACGCGGAATCCTGATGAGCCGCAACGCCCCTCACCTGGTGCACGCCATGCCGCAGCTGGTCCCGCTGCTCCCCGGTATGGGTCGCGCCGAGCGCGCGCTGGTTCGGGTCGGGTTCCTGGCCGGCGACGGGCTGCGGGCGCTGGCGGGTACCCCGGCGTCGATGTTGCCGCGCTCGCGGCGGGTGTCGGCCGCACGCGCAGCCGAACTCGCCCCCACTGTGCTGCGCGACGGACTCGACGGAGCGCTGCTGGCCTACGACGGCCAGTTGATCGACGACGCCCGGTTGGTGGTCGCGGTCGCCCGGACCGCCGCCCAGCACGGCGCCCGGATCTTCACCCAGGTGGCCGCGGACGCGATCTCGGGTACGTCGGCGCGGCTGACCGATCAGCTCACGGGCGAATCGTTCGACGTCACGGCCGGTGCGGTGATCAACGCGACCGGCGTGTGGGCCGGTGAGCTGGACCCGTCGCTCAAGCTGCGGCCCAGCCGCGGCACCCACCTGGTGTTCGACGCCGCGGCGTTTGGCAATCCTGTTGCGGCCCTGACCATTCCGATTCCGGGTGAACTCAACCGGTTCGTCTTCGCGATGCCAGAGCAGCTCGGCAGGGTCTATCTGGGCCTGACCGATGAAGACGCGCCCGGCCCCATTCCCGATGTGCCGCAACCGACACCGACCGAGGTCGACTTCCTGCTGGACACCGTCAACACCGCGCTGGGTGTCACATTGAGCACATCCGATGTCACCGGTTCCTATGCCGGCCTGCGGCCGCTGATCGACACGGGTGCGGGTCACACCGCCGACGTGTCCCGCGACCATGCCGTCATCGAGGCGCCGTCGGGAGCGCTCAACATCGTCGGCGGCAAGCTGACCGAGTACCGGCACATGGCGCAGGACGTGCTGGACCGGGCGGTCGCGTCCCGGGCCCTGCCGGCGGGGCCCTGCCGGACGCGCAACCTGCCGCTGATCGGCGCGCCGGCCAACCCCGGGTCGCGCGCATCGCACACGCCGACGCGGCTGCCGTCGTCGTTGGTGGCACGCTACGGCGCCGAAGCCGCCAAGGTGATCGCCACCGCGACGTGTGCGCACCCCACCGAGCCGGTCGCGGACGGTATCGACGTCATCCGGGCCGAGTTCGAGTACGCCGTCACGCACGAGGGCGCGTTGACCAGCGACGACATTCTCGACCGGCGCACCAGGATCGGGCTGGTGGCCGCGGATCGGGTCCGCGCTGAGGCGACAGCGCAAGAGTTTTTGAGTTCAACTTCGGAGAACAGCGTATAAATTTTCGGCGAAGAGGCAATCTTGGATCTATCCCGATCGGAGGTTGCGATGAGTTCAACACCGGCGCTCAAAAAAGCACTCAACCAACGGCAACTACGGATGATCGCGATCGGGGGTGTGATCGGCGCCGGCCTGTTCGTGGGTTCAGGCGTCGTGATCGCCGACACCGGACCGGGCTCGTTCATCACGTACGCCATGAGCGGCCTGCTGATCATCATGGTCATGCGCATGCTGGCCGAGATGGCGGTCGCCAACCCGTCGACCGGCTCGTTCGCCGACTATTCGCGTAACGCGCTGGGCAACTGGGCCGGGTTCTCGGTCGGCTGGCTGTACTGGTACTTCTGGGTCATCGTCGTCGGATTCGAGGCGATCGCCGGCGCCAAGATCATCCAGTACTGGATCGACGTCCCGCTGTGGGTGAGCGCGTTGATCCTGATGATCCTGATGACGGCCACCAACCTGTTCTCCGTCGCGTCCTTCGGGGAATTCGAGTTCTGGTTCGCGGGCATCAAGGTGGCCGCCATCCTGGTGTTCATCGCGATCGGCGCGGCCTACGTGTTCGGGTTGTGGCCCAACAAGAGCATGGATTTCTCCAACTTGTGGTCCCACGACGGGTTCATGCCGATGGGCTTCATGGCCGTCACGGTCGGCATCGTCACGGTGATCTTCTCGATGGTGGGCGCCGAGATCGCCACCATCGCCGCCGCGGAATCCGAGGATCCGGAGAAGGCCGTCTCGCGGGCCGCCAACTCCGTGATCCTGCGCATTCTGATCTTCTACGTCGGCTCGGTGTTCCTGCTGGTGACGATCCTGCCGTGGAACGACGAGAAATTGGCGGCGTCGCCCTTCGTCTCCGCCTTCACTCAGATGGGCATCCCGTACGCCGATCACATCATGAACGCGGTGGTGCTGACGGCCGTGCTGAGCTGTCTGAACTCCGGGATGTACACCGCATCCCGGATGTTGTTCGTGCTGGCGGCGCGCCGGGAGGCGCCGCCGATGCTGGTGCAGGTGACGCGCCGCGGTGTGCCGGCGAACGCGATCCTGGCGTCGTCGGTGATCGGCTTCCTGTGCGTCATCGCCGCGGCGGTCTCGCCGGACACCGTGTTCGCGTTCCTGCTGAACTCCAGCGGCGCTGTGATCTTGTTCGTCTACCTGCTGATCGCGATCTCGCAGATCGTGCTGCGCTACCGCACCGACCCGTCGAAGCTGCGCGTCAAGATGTGGCTGTTCCCGGTGCTGTCGATCCTCACCGCCGTCGCCATCGTCGCGATCCTGGTGCAGATGGGCATCCAGGCCGACGTGCGCTCGCAGTTGGTGCTGAGCCTGCTGTCCTGGGGTGTGGTCCTGGTGCTGTACTTCGCCAACCGCTGGTTCCTGAACCGCAGGCCGGAGACCGAGCCGGCCGGGACGGGGGAGAAGCCCCAGCGAGTTCTGGTGATGGCCAACGAAAGTGTCAACTCGAAGGAACTGCTCGACGAGCTGCGCAGGATCGGCGCCGACACCACCACCAAGTACTTCGTCGTGGTGCCGGCCAGTGCGGTCGAGACGGGTGTGGCGGCCAGCCACGGTCCACTCGATGTCTACGAGGCGACCCAACAGGCCGCCCGGGAGCGGCTCGACGGCACGCTGTCGGCGCTGCGGTCCGACGAGCTCGAGGCGTCCGGTGAGCTCGGCGACTACCGCCCGCTGCGGGCCCTCTCGCATGCCGTCGACGAATTCCACCCGGACCGCATCGTGATCGCCACGCTGCCCGCCGAGAGGTCGGTCTGGCAGCGGTTCGACGTCGTCGACCGGGCCCGCGCCCAACATGACATCCCCGTCACGCACATCGTGGCCGACTCGGTGGCCGCGGGGCAGGACGCGCGATGACCATTGTCGCCGGCTTCAGCGCGTCGAGCCGGGGCAGGGCGCCGCTGAACCTGGCGGCGCAGATCGCGCGATCCACCGGGGAGAAGCTGGTGGCCGCATCGATCGTGGAGCGGCCGTGGCCGCCCAAAGACGATCCGGTGGAGCGCGAATACCTCGCGTACCTGACCGGACAGGTCAAACGTCAGCTCGAAGAGGCGCTCGCCACCCTGCCGAAGGATCTCGACAGCTGGCCGGTGGTCAGCGAATCAGATTCCATCCCAACGGGTTTGACCGAGCTGGCCACGGAAGTCGGGGCTGAGGCCGTGGTGGTCGGCTCATCGTCGACCGGGCTGTTGGGCCGGGTGGCGCTGGGTGGCGTCACCGGCAGGCTGGTGCACACGGCCCGGGTGCCGGTGGTGATCGCACCGCGCGGCTACCCGGTTGCCGACGGCCCGATCCGACGGCTCTCGATCGCCTACGGTGGCCAAGCCGAAGCGGTCGGTCTGATCGCCGCCGGTGCCGATCTGGCCAAACGCTGGTCGGCCACGCTGCGGATCGTCTCGTTCACCGTGCGGCCGGTGTGGAGCGTGGCCGAGCGCTCGGCCGAGGACCTCGTCGTCCAACAGTGGCTGCGCCGTACCACCGACGAGATCACCAAACAGCTCGACGACGTCCGGTCTCGGATCGCGGTCCCCGACGTCGACGTGGTGATCGGTCAGGGCCACGACTGGCGGGAGGCCGTCGAAGGTGTCGAGTGGGCTCCCGGCGACCTGTTCCTGATGGGCTCCGGCGCGGCCGGCACGAAGGCTCAGGTGTTCCTCGGCTCTGCGGCGTCGAAGATACTGCGCCACACACCGGTTCCGGTGATGATCATGCCGGCCCGCTGAGCCCGGCGAGCAGACGCAAATAGGCCCACGATTCCGAAGAATGGTGGGCCCTTTGCGACTGCTCGCGGGGGTTGGTGGGTGTGTCCCCTCAGATCACAGCGGGATGTTCTTGTGGCGACCGCGGCGGGCCGGCGCCTCGGCCAGGGCCTGGGTCAGCACGCTGCGGGTCTGCGCCGGATCGATCTTGGCGTCGACCACACCGATCTCGATGGCGCTGTCCACGCCACCGGCGATCCGCTCGTGCTCGGCGGCAAGCTCCTCATGCAGGGCGTCGCGGTCCTCGGGGGCCGCGGCGGCCAGCTTCTTCTTGTGCAGGATGCCGACCGCAGCCTTGGCGCCCATGACGGCGACCTCGGCCTCGGGCCACGCGAACACCTTCGTGGCGTTCAGTGAGCGCGAGTTCATCGCGATGTAGGCACCGCCGTAGATCTTGCGGGTCACCAGCGTGACGCGGGGGACCGAGGACTCACCGAAGGCGTGCAGCAGTTTGGCGCCGCGACGGACCACGCCACCCCACTCCTGATCGACACCGGGCAGGTAGCCGGGCACGTCGACGATGACCACCAACGGAATGCCGAAGGCGTCGCACAACCGCACGAAGCGGGCCGACTTCTCGGCGCTCTCCGAGTTCAGGCAGCCGCCGAGGCGCAGCGGGTTGTTGGCGATGACGCCGACCGAACGCCCGGCCAGCCGGCCGAGACCGACCACGATGGACGGCGCCCAGCGGGACTGGAATTCCTCGAAGGGCACGCCCTCGTCGAGCAAAGCCTCGACCAGCGGGTGCACGTCATAGGCGCGGCGGGCCGATTCGGGCAGCAGCGCTTTGAGATCGGTATCGCCGGCCTCGGCCTTGGTGCGGTCGAAATGACCCTGCTGGCAGAACAATCCGACGAGGCGACGGCCACGCTCGTAGGCGTCGAGCTCGTCGTCGGCGACGATGTGGCACACACCGGACTTCTTGTGGTGGGCTTCCGGGCCGCCGAGCGACACCATGTCGACGTCCTCACCGGTGACACTGCGAACCACGTCGGGACCGGTGACGAAGACCTTGCTCTCCGGCGCCATCACGATGACATCGGTCAGGGCGGGGCCGTAGGCGGCGCCACCGGCGGCGAAGCCGACGACCACCGAGATCTGCGGGATGTAGCCCGAGGCGCGGATCATGGCCTCGAAGACCAGACCGACGGCATGCAGGGCCTTGACGCCCTCGGCCAGACGGGCGCCGCCGGAGTGCCAGATGCCGACGATGGGGCTCTGCTCTTCGATGGCGGTGTCATAGGCGTTGACGATGTGGCGGCAGCCCTCGATGCCCATGGCGCCACCCATGACGGTGCCGTCGGTGCAGAAGGCGATGGTGCGCACACCGTTGACGGTGCCGCCCGCGGCGAGCACACCGGAACGGTCGCGCTCGTGCAGCAGTTCGACGCTGCCGTCGTCGAAGAAGGTGGACAGACGCAGCAGCGGGTCGCGCGGGTCGAGCGATTCGTTCACTGCTTCGGGCGCCATTGTCGTCATCGGTTCTCCTAGCTCACTTTTCGTATCAGTACTTGCCGAAGGCGAGTGCGACGTTGTGCCCGCCGAATCCAAAAGAGTTGTTGACGGCGTAGTGGAGTTCACCGATGCGGGATGCACCGGCCACTACGTCCAGGTCGATCTCGGGGTCGAGGTTGGTCAGGTTCAGTGTGGGGGGAATGACGCCGTCCCGCAGCGCCAGCACCGTGAGGATGGACTCGACGGCGCCGACGGCGCCGACGGAGTGGCCCAGCGCCGACTTCGGCGCGTACACCGCAGGGCGATGGCTGCCCATCGCATTGTTGATGGCCTTGCCTTCGGCGACGTCACCGACGGTGGTGCCGGTCGCGTGGGCGTTGATGTGGTCGATATCGGTGGGCTGCAGGCCGGCCAGCTGCACCGCACGGGAGATGGCGTAACCGGCCCGCTCACCGTCAGGATCCGGCGCGACCATGTGGTAGCCGTCGGAGGTGACCGATGCGCCCATGATGCGGGCCAGGATGTTGGCCCCGCGCGCCTTGGCGTGCTCCTCGGTCTCGATCACCAACAGCGCGGCGCCCTCACCGAACACGAACCCGTTGCGATCGCGGTCGAACGGCCGGCATGCACCCTGGGGGTTGTCATTGGTGTTCGACAGCACGATGCGCATCTGCGCGAATCCCGCGATGGGCACCGCCTCGATCTTCGTTTCGACGCCGCCGCAGATGGCGATGTCGGCCTCGCCGTAGGCGATGTTGCGCCAGGCGTTGGCGATCGATTCCGAGGCGGACGCACACGCCGACACCGAGGTGCAGACCCCGGCCTTGGCGCCCCGTTCGAGGCCGACCACGGCGGCGGCCCCGTTAGGCATGAACATCTGGACGACCAATGGCGACACGGCGCGCAGACCCTTGGCCCGCATGCCGTCGTAGGCGAACACGAGTTCCTCGGAGGAACCCATGCCCGTCCCGATCGACACCATCAGACGGCGGGTGTCGACCTCCGGGCTCCCGGCGTGCTGCCAGACCCGGCGGCCGAGCACCGTCGCCATCTTCTGTAGGTAGGACATCCGGCGCAGTTCGACCCGGTTCAACTCCCCGTCGAAATCCTCGAGCAGGTGACCGCCGATGCGTACCGGGAGATCGAACTCCTCGATGTACGGATCGGTGAGGGTACGGATACCCGATTGGCCGTCGAGCAGGTTCTTCCACGTGCTCTCGGCGTCAGTCGCGACTGCCGTCGTCATGGCCACTCCCGTGACCACGATGTCCGGTAGGCCGTTACCTGTTGTCGGCGAAGCCATGGCTGCGCTGGTGTTCCCTTCTGTCCGGGGCCCCGACCCGGTGTCAGTACTTGCCGAAGGCGAGCGCCACGTTGTGCCCGCCGAATCCGAATGAGTTGTTGATCGCGTACTGGAAGTCGCCGTAACGCGGCTCGCCGGCCACGACGTCCAGGTCGATCTCCGGATCAGGTGTCTCGTAGTTCAGCGTGGGCGGAATGACGCCGTCGCGCAGCGCCATGACCGTCAGCACCGACTCCAGGGCACCCACCGCACCGATCGAGTGGCCCAGCGACGACTTCGGCGCGTAGACCGCGGCGTGCTCGACGCCGGCGACTCGGATGGCGTTGGCCTCGGCGGTGTCACCGATCGGTGTCGCCGTGGCGTGGGCGTTGACGTGGCTGATGTCCTTGGGGGACAGGCCGGCCGTCTCGAGAGACCGCTTCATCGCCTGACCGGCCCGCAGACCATCGGGCGCCGGGGCCACCATGTGATAGGCGTCGGACGTGACGCCCGCACCCAGCAACCGGGCCAGCGGCTTGGCGCCGCGAGCCTTGGCGTGCTCCTCGGTCTCGATGATCATCAGTGCACCGGCCTCGCCGAACACGAAGCCGTCCCGGTCCTTGTCGAACGGACGGGAAGCGGCCGCGGGATCGTCGTTGCGGGTCGACATGGCGCGCATCATCGAGAACGCCGCGATGGGCAGTGCCTCGATGCCACCCTCCACACCGCCGCACACTGCGAAGTCGGCGTCACCCATGACGATCTGCCGCCAGGCGTGCGCGATGGCCTCCGAACCCGACGAGCAGGCGGACACCGGGGTGATGACCCCGGCGCGCGCGCCCAACTCCAGGCCGGCGACCGCAGCGGCGCCGTTCGGCATGATCATCTGAACGGCCAGCGGGGACACCTTGCGGGGGCCGCCTTCGTTCATCAGGTCGTACGTCTCGACGATCTTCTCGCCGCCACCGAGACCGGTGCCGATCACAACCGCGAAGCGGTCGGGATCGACCTCGGGCTTGCCCGCGTTCTCCCACAACCGACCGGACAGCAGCTTGGACATGCGCTGCACGTAGGACATGCGGCGCAGGTCCAGCCGGGTCATGTGGTCGTCGACGTTGTCGACGAGGTGTCCACCGATCCGCACGGGGAGATCCCACTTGGTGACGAAATCGTCTTCGAGGACGCGGATGCCGCTTTCGCCGGCCAGCAGACCCTTCCACGTGCTCTCGATGTCTGCAGCGAGCGCCGTGGTGGCCTCGACGGCCGTCACCACGACATTCGGGAAACCGCCGTTAGCAGTGGAAGGCCTGGTCATTCTGCTGCAAACTTCTCGCGCAGGGCGGCAGCGGCCTCAGGGTTCTCCTCTTCCAGCTTCTGGATGTAGGAGACGACGTCACCAACGGTGCGCAGGCCGGCGAGATCCTCGTCCGGGATCTTCACGCCGTACTTGTCCTCGGTCTGCACGGCGATCTCGACCATCGACAGCGAGTCGATGTCCAGGTCGTCGACGAAGGACTTCTCCGGGGTGACCTCGGACGGCTCGATACCGGTGACCTCTTCGATGATCTCGGCGAGACCGGCGATGATTTCTTGCTGGCTGGCGGCCA
>CAMFLL010000073.1 GCA_945957405.1 uncultured Mycolicibacterium sp.
CGACGTGACGGTGCGCACCAAGACGGCCTTGACGACATCGCCGCGCTTGACGTTGCCACCGGGGATGGCGTCCTTGACGGTCGCCACGATGACATCGCCGATGCCGGCGTAGCGCCGCGAGGAGCCGCCGAGCACGCGGATGCACAGGATCTCCTTGGCGCCCGTGTTGTCGGCGACCTTCAGACGCGATTCCTGCTGAATCACTAGATCTCCCTAGTCTTCTTCTCAATGCACGCCAAAACCCCACAGCCAGCCCTGCGGGCAGGCCAATCGAACCTGACGTGCGCGGTCTTTGTTGTCGAAGGGCACGCAGGGTCTACGTACGCGAACGCACAAGACCGAGGTCTGCCCACGGCAACCCCTAGAGTCTAGGTGACGAGGGGCGATGCTCCAAATCCGCGAACTTTTGCCGCGAGACTGCGGTCAGTGCGGGTTTTCCAGCTGTTTTTGCGCACTCCCCGCAGTCTCGGCGACGGCGGTGAGGTCAGAGCACCGCGGCAGTCAGCTCGACCTCGACGGGAGCGCCCGACGGCAGCGCCAGCACCCCGATCGCGGCCCGGGCCGGCAACGCCGACGCGCCCAGCCACTGCGCAATTGTCGCCGACGCACCATCGGCGACGGCACTCAACTCCGTGAAACCGGGCGTGCAGGCGATGTAGACCGTCATCCGGATGGCCCGGAACGACGCGGTCCCGGCCGGCGCGACCGAGCGCACCGCGGCCACGGCGTTGGCTGCGGCCCGGGCTGCCGCCGATCGAGCGTCGGCCACCGACAGATCCTGTCCGACCACGCCGGTGACCGTGAGCACGCCGTTCTCCCGAGGCGTCATCCCTGCGGTGTAGACGACGCCCCCGTGGTGGACCGCGGCGACGTAGTCACCTTGCGGTGGCGGGGCGGTCTCGTCAGTCGACACCGAGGGCGATGCCTTCCTGCCGCGGGTCGGCGGCGCCGCTGAGAACGCCTCGCTCGTCGCGTGAGATGACCTGGGCGCTGCCGCCGCCTGCGAGTGGGGGCGACACGATCACAGTGTGGCCGTCGGCCACCAGGGCCTCGCGCACCGGCGCGGCCAGGGTTTCTTCCACCCGCAACTCGTCGTCGGCGCCCAGCACGTCGGCATCCGATCCGGGGAACACCGTGAACCGCGGTGCTGCCACCGCCTCGGCCGGATCGAGCCCGTGGTCGAGGAGATGCGACAGCAGCTGCATGTTCCACTGCACCTGCCCGTCCCCACCGGGGGTGTTGCCGACGTGCAGCAAGACGCCGTTGTCGTCGGTGACGACCCAGGCGTTGAGGGTATGCAGGGGCTTGCGTCGCGGTGCCACCTCGTTGGGGTGGCCGGCGATCAGATAGGCGCCACGGCCGAGGCGGTTGTTGAGCACCACACCGGTGCCCGGCACGGTGAATTTCGCGCCGAAGGTGAAGGCCAGCGAGTGGATGAAACTCACGGCCCGTCCGTCGGCGTCGACCGCGACCGTCGATGTGGTGTCACCGGCCCGCACCTCGATGGGCCCGCGCTGCTCGCACCGGTCCGCCAGATCGCGCCGCTGGGCGGCGATCCGATCCGGTGTGAGCACATAGTCCGCACCATCATTGTCGCTGCCGCACAACGCAAACCGATCGACGAACGACAGCCGTGCCGCACGGGCCATCCGGTCGACGGCCGGCGCCGACAGCCAGCCGGAGAACCCGACGGCCGAGTCGCACAGCGCCGCCTGCTGCAACACCATCCAGCCCGCGCTCGGCAGCGGCGTCTGGTGGATGACGGCGCCGGCGTAGTGGCCGGTGAGCGCCGGTACGGGCACCACGGCCGCCCCGGCGGCCCACTCGTCACCGGAGAACGGCGCGCCGCCGTTGCGCAGTGCGGTCACGGCCCGCTCGGCGAATTCCCCGGTGTAGAAGGCCCGCGGGTCGCGCGCCAGGGCGCGGATCGAGTCGGCCAGGTGCGGCTGCGGGATCCTGCTCCCGATGTGCAGCGGCGCGCCGCGGTCGGTGTACACCGAGTGCAGACCCATGTCGGCGCGCACGGCGTCGAGGGCCAGGGTGACATCACCTGCGGTGCGCGCCGAGCACGGCAGGCCCTCCGTTGCGGCCCGCGCTGCGGGTTCCCACAACTCGGTCAGCGACCGCGTCGCACCAGCTGCGTGCAACGCGGCCAGCGCAGCCGGCGCGCCGGGCACCGCAACGGCCAGTGGACCGTCCAACGGGATACTCGAAAGCCCCTGCGCCCGATAGAAATCGGTGTCACCACCGTCGGGACCGAACCCGGACCCGTTGACGGTCCAGACACGGCCGTCCGGTTCACGGACCACGACAAAGGCGTCGCCGCCGATACCGCACTGACCCGGCAACGTCAGCCACGTCATCGACGCCATTGCCAGCGTGGCGTCGATGGCGTTACCGCCGTCCGCCAGCACACGCGCCCCCGCCAGGCTGGCCGCCGGGTGGCTGCTGCTGACCATGGCGGCCGCTGCCAGGGTCGGGGGGCGATTCGCGAACACCGGACGTGCCGTCATGCTTGCCGGCGCAGGCGCCGAGTCGGACCGGCGGGAGCTTCGCCCGGTGCGAGCCCGACGAAGATCTCCCCGTCGCGTTCCTCGACCGGGAAGGTCTTGATGGGCTCGGTGGCCGGTGGGCTGATCGGTTCCCCCGTCTCCAGGTCGAAGGCACTACCGTGGCAGGAGCACCCGATCCCGTCGTCGCGCAACTTGCCCGAGGACAACAGGCAGTCCAGGTGCGTGCAGTAGTTCGACGTGGCATACGCCTTACCGCGCAGCCTGGCCACGGCGAACTCGTGCTCGCCGGCGTGAAACCGTCGCACGATCCCCTCCGGCACCTGTCCTGATCTGGCAACCCGTACGAATTCCATTGTCGTATCTTACTTTCCGTTGATGAAACCCGCGTCAGCCGGCGGGGTTGAGGTAGACCGTCTTCTCGTTGAGGTAGAACTCCATCATCGAGGGACCCGCCTGCTCTTTGAAGGTCGCGGTCGAAGACGCCTTGTAGCCGCCGAAGGGGGCGTTCATGGCCATGCCGGTGGTCGGCTGGTTGATCTTGACCAGGCCCGTCTTGGAGCGCCGGCTGAACATCTGGGCGACGGCGAGATCACCGGTGACGATCGCGGCCGACAGCCCGAATTCGGTTGCGTTGGCGAGGTTCATCGCGTCGTCGAGCGAGGCGGCGCGCTGGATGCACAGCAATGGCCCGAACACCTCCTCGTCGACGATCCGCATCCCCGGCTGGGCATCGCTGAACACCGTGGGGCGGACGAAGTACCCGCCGGGATGCTCGGCGACCTCGACGCCGGTGCCGCCACAGCACAACGTGGCGCCATCCTCGACTCCGCTGCGGACATAGTCGGTGAACTTGTCGAACTGCTCGGCACTGGCCAGCGCGCCCATGTCGATGCCGTCCCCGGCGCCCGGTCCCACGCGCAGCGCCTCGGCGCGGGCCACGACGGCCGCCACCACCGCGTCATGGTTCTCGTCGGTAACGATCACCCGACTGGTGCCGGTACAGGCCTGCCCCGACAAACCGAAGGCGCCCTTGATGATCAGCGCCGCAGCCCGGTCCGGATCGGCGTCTGCGGCCACCACGACGGGGTTCTTCCCACCCATTTCCAGTTGCACGCGACGGTGCGGGCCCACCTGGGCATGAATGAGCCGGCCCACCTGCGTGGAGCCCGTGAAGGTGACGGCGGCAACCCGCTCGTCGGCGGCGACGGCCGCACCGGCGGGGGCGCCGCCCTGCACCAGGGCTATCGCCGTCGGGGGCAGGCCACCGTCGAGCAGGGCTTCGACCAACCGTTGACCCATCAGCGGCGTGATCTCGGAAGGCTTGAACAGTACCGGATTTCCGACCGCCAGCGCGGGCCCGAGCTTCCGCGACGGGATGTTGAGCGGGAAGTTCCACGGTGTGATCGCACCGACGATGCCGACCGGCTCGCGCAGGGTGTACACCAGCGTGTCCCCCGCCGCGGGGAAGGTGGCGCCCGCCGCGCGGGTGGCCTCGGCGGCATAGAAGCGCAGGTTCATCGGCGTCCGGGTCACCTCCATGGTGGCCTCGGCGGTGGTCTTGCCCTCTTCGCGGACCAGCTCGTCGATCAACTGCGCACTACGCGATTCCAAGTGCGCCGCAGCGCATTCCAGGATCGACGCCCGGCGTTCCGGTGACGTCTCCGCCCATTCCGGGGCGGCCTTGGCCAACATGTCCACCGCAAGACGCACATCATCGGCACCCGATGCGGGGAACACCCCGATGACATCGGCCGGATCGGCGGGGTTGTGGCGGGTGAAGGTCTCTCCCGACTGCGCGGGCACCCAGTTGCCGTTGACGAAGTTCGCACCCTCGATCATGCGTGCACCTGCACTTCCGCGTCGTTGTCGTCGTAGATCAGGTCCCACAGGTCGGCGTCGTCGTCCCCGAGCACCGCGGGGTCGAGTTCACGACCCAGGAGTTCGCGCGCCGCCGAGATGTCCTCACCGCGTTCGATGGTGAACGCGCCGCACAGTCGGGGACCGTCGAAGTAGAAGCCGGTGAAATCGAGCGCGTCTCGATCACCGCGGATCACCGGCTCGCCCAGTGCACTGCCGATGAACTGCATGTTGCGGTCGAACTGGTCGGACCAGAACCAGTGCGGGTCATCGGAGATGGCGTCACGGCCCAGCATCGCGCCCGCCACCGCCACCCCCTGGCGGCTCGCGTTGTCGAAATGCTCAACCCGGACATACCGTCCCGCGCGGGGCGAGTAGCGCCGGGCGACATCACCGGCAGCGTAGACACCCGGCACGGCCGTGCGGCCCGCCGCGTCGACCACGATACCGTCGTCGATGTGCAGTCCGGACGCGCTCGCAGCCGTGATGTTGGGGGTGATCCCGATTCCGACGACAACGGCATCAGCCTCCAGAGGTGTTGGCACACCGTCGATCTCGATGATCACCGAGTCGGTCGTGGTGCGCACCGCCGCCACGGCGGCGCCCACCCGCAGATCGACGCCGTTGTCCCGGTGCAGCGCGGTCAGCAGGGCGCCCATGTCGGCGCCGATGACGCGGGCCAGCGGCACGGGCGCGGTCTCCAGCACGGTCACCTGTACCCCGGCGGCGGCGGCCGTCGCCGCGATCTCGAGACCGATGAATCCGGCGCCGATCAGCACCAGGCGCCGGCCGGCGGTCAGCAGTGGCGCCAGCCGTTTGGCGTCGTCCAGGGTGCGCAGGTAGTGCACCAGGTCCGGGCGCGGGCCGGGCGCGGCCAGCATTCGCGGACTGCCACCGGTGGCGAACAGCACCGCATCCGCGGTCAGCGCTGCGTGACCGTCGAGTTCGACTGTGCGCGTTGCGGTGTCGACCCGCCTCACGGTGGCCCCGGTGATGATCTCGATGTCGTTGTCGTCGACCCAGGCGGGCGGCAGGATCCACAGCGAGTCCTCGCCGTCGGTACCGGCCAGGAATTCCTTGGACAGCGGTGGGCGCTGATAGGGCGCGTACGGCTCGTCTCCGATGAGCACGATCCGGCCGTCGAAACCGTGGCGGCGCAGGTTGCGTGCGGCGACTGCTGCCGTCTGGCCTGCTCCGATGGTGACGTAGGTGGGGCGGCTCATGCGCGCGCCTCCTCTCCGGTCGGCGCAGTCGCCTGACTACGCGGCGTGAGATCGACGTAGACGGTGCCGCTGTCGTCGTCGACGCGCACCGGGTAGGTGGGTTGGCAGCGGTCCTGGTCGGCCTCGTAGCCGGTCCGCAGGTCGAACTGCCACTGATGACCGGGGCAGATCACCTTGCCGTGCATCAGCGTGCCCTTGAACAGTGAGCGTTCCTGATGCACACAGAGATCGGCGAACGCATACACCGAGCCGTCGGCCTGGAACAGCGCGATCGCGACGCCGTCGACCTCGACGCGCAGCTTGCGGCGCCGAGCCAGTTCCTTGGTGGTTGCCACCGCGATCCAGTCCGTCGACATGCAAAACTCCTCACCATCGGGATTTCGGCGCGCTGACCGACTCTGCGTCGGTCAGCGCACCGTGATCGCGTGACCTCAGACCGCTGCCGGCTCCAGCTCGGGCGCGACGTAGGTGTCATAGAGACCCTTGGTGTAGGAGAACCGCATCTCGGCTCCCCAGCGGACCAGCTGCAGGCAGCGCTGCTGCAGCTGCGGGGTATCGGCGTGATCGAGCACGATCTGGTAGCCGCGTTCACCGTGGACCACATCGGAGGTGATGTGCAGATCGAAGAACTCGATCTCGTCCTCGGTGAAGCCGTAGACGCCACGCAGCGGCACGATCTGCTTGGTGTAGATGCTCGGCACCTGCGACTCCAGACCCACCACCAACGCCGCGGTGGCCACCACGAAGTGCTCACGCTGCGACACCGCATAGCACCACGCCTGCAGGCCCCGGGTGATGGCGTTCATGTTGCTCGGATCCTCGATGCGTTCCTTGGTGGTGCCGCATGCTTCGCCGAACTTGATCAGCAGGTCGGTGTGCCTGATGTCGGCCAGTTCCTCCTCGTACATGTTCTGCAGCGTGAAGTCCTTCGCGCCGGTGAACTGGTCGGGAGTGTTGGCATAGATGTTGGCCAGGTAGTCGGCGAACGGTCCGACGTAGTGGTAGTGGTTCTCGGCCCACCGCGCGAAGTGGTGGCGCTGCAGCCGGCCCTCGGCCCAGGCCTTCGAGAACGACGCGTTCTTGGCCTCCCGGCCCTTGATGGCGTTCTCCAGTTCGGCCCGGAACTCGTCACGTCCCAGCAGTTCGGTCATTGATCCAGTCCCTTCACAAATGCGTGTGCTGACGAAAGCAGCTGCAGCAGTTCAATTTTTGGTGGCAGTACAGTTCTTCTTGTCACGCGGGTGGCGCAATACCCCTGCGCCACAACGACGTTAGCCAGCGATGCGGACAGCTGGCCATGGACAACGTGACCGGCCACGACCGATGCGTCCGGTCATGGTGCACAGCATCAGCGTCGGCCGACGGCAGCCGTCAAGGCCTCGAACTCGGCGAGCATCGCCGCGCCGACGGCTTTGTCCTGGGCGCCGTTACCACCGCTGATGCCCACTCCGCCCACGATCTGGCCGTCGAACACCAGCGGGAACCCGCCGACGAAGATCGCGAACTTGCCGGGCAGCATGTGGCTGATCCCGAAGGCCTCGTTACCCGGCAGGGCCGGGCCGTTCGGCGGCTCGTTGAACAGATGCGTCGCCCGCTCGTGCCCCGCGGCGGTGAAGGCCTTGGCGATGGCGATATCCACACCGGTCAGCCGAGCTCCCGGAAGGCGATGCAACGCAACGACATTCCCGCCGTCATCACAGACGCACAGCGTCTGCTTGACGCCGATCTCCTCCGCCTTGGCACGACCCGCCGCCAGCACTGGCAGCGCGTCGTCGAGGGTGATGCGATGAATTTGGTACATACTCCTGCCTCGCTCCGGTTGGGGGTTGGTCCGATTGGATGGGCACCGATCACGTCGATGCCGTGGGCAAAGTTCTACCAATCGGATCGCACCGGTGACAGGGGCATAATGTCTCCGTGGGGGCTCCGCGCAGGGTCAATGTGCACATGGGCCCCGGGCTGGCTCGAGGTGTAATCGGTAAACGGGCGCTGAAATCCGGCGTTCGTGACCTCGTCCGGGATCGGTGACAAGTGCAGGTGAATGACATGTCAGCAACGAGTGACGACGACGACCGGCTCACCGTCGCGGGACTGCTCGACGAATCCCTGATGTCCGGCGCGCGGGTGATCGCGGGCACCGATCGTCTGCAGGTCGAGTTGCAATGGGTGCTACCGCTGACCGAGGTTCTGTCGCGGCCGGATCCGCTGGCCGGGGTGGCGGTGTACTGCCGCCCGGAGGCACTCATCGGCAAACACGGCACCTTGGCGGCGCTGGCGGCCCGGGGCGCCACCACCCTGCTGGTCGACGGCACCATGCCGACCGACCTGACGCAGTCGGTATTGCCGCCGCAGCTGGTGGTGATCGAAATCGGCTTCCCGGTCGGATTCGCGGCGCTCAACCGCCTGCTCGCCGAACGAGCCCTCAACCAGGAAGTGCACGTCATGCGGTACTCGACGCATGTGCACGCATCGCTGGCCGGGTTGTTCCACCGCGGTGCCGGCCTGCAGATGCTCATCCGGGAGGTGTCCAATCTGGCCCGCAACCCGGCGATGGCACTGGACGCGCGCGGCCACGTCGTCGTTCACAACGGGCTGAGCGATGATGCCGTGACGACGTTGACCGAGTCCATCGGCCCCCGCCTGTCGGCCGATCTGCCCGCGGCGCGGCGCGTTGTCGGCCACGACACCCGGGTCGAGCGTGTCGCGGGACCCGGTAACACCGCATGGACCGCGATCGCCAGCGCGATCAGGCTAGGAAAGGCGTTCGAGGGCTGGGTGATCGTGCTGGTGCCCGGTGCGGATCCGGGCTCGCACGACATGGCCCGCCACGTCGTGGTCACCGAGCAGGCCACCGCCATCATCGGTTCGGAGATGCTGCGCCAGCACAGTGTCGAGGAGGCCGAGGAGCGCGCCCGGGGTGATTTCGTCCAGGCCCTGGTGCACGGCAGCTTCTCGAGCGACCACGACATGCGGGCCCGCGCCGAGTACCACGAGATCGACATCGACACCCGCTTCGGCGTCTATGTCGCACCGGGAGTGCTGCCGAGCGGTGTCGACAACCCCGCCGCCAGCATGGTGCGGCTGGCCCGCTACGCCGCAGGCGTCGCGCCCGACCCCATGGTGCGGTCCTACGTCACCGTGATCGGCGACGTCCTGGTGGTGGTCCGCTCACTACGCAGCGAGGACGACGCGGCGATGCGTGCCGAGATGACCGGCTATGCGCAGGCGATGGCCGGCGAGCTCGAAAAGCGGAGAGGGGCAAGGGTTGCCGTGGCCCACGGCCGGCCCGCCCACGGCGCCGGTGAGGTATCCGACAGTTACCGCGAGGCGCGGGTCGCCCTCGGTATCGCGCGTCGCCTCGACCGGACCGGCGCCATCTCGTATCAACAGCTGCGCAGCTTCACGGTGCTGGCCGACATCGCCGACACCGAACACAGCCGGGCCCTGCTGGCCGATATCGTCGGGCCGCTGCACTCGGCACCCGACCTGCTCGAGACGCTGACGCGCTACCTGGATCAGGGCGGGAACGTCAATGCCACCGCACGGGTGCTGGGCGTGCACCGCAACACCATGCTGTCCAAGCTCGAGCGGGTGTCGCGGGTCATCGGACTCGACATCCGCCAACCGGAGAATCAGTTCACGGCGTGGCTGGCCATCCGCCTCGACATGCTCAGCGAGGTTCGGGGCGCGGTCGACCGCGAGGCCAGCTTCCGCTGAGCCTCAGCGGGGCACGGGATCGCGGCCGGCGAAGGACGCCAGCAGGCCGAGCGCGACAACCGCCGCGGCCACCACGAAGACCAGCGGATACGCACCGACGGCCAGGGCGATCGCGACCCACGCCGCGCCCATCGCCGACCCGCTGAACCGGATGAGGTTGTAGAGACCCAGCCCGGTGCCCTGCGCTCCGGCGGGCGAGCGGGTGGCGCCGGTCGCGGCCGGCGTCTGGACCAGGGCGATACCGACACCGACCAGGACCAGGATCGCGATCAACACACCAAGCGCATACCGCCGGCTGCCGTCGAGACCGATGGCAGCGGCCAGGCCGAGCAGCCCGGCGGACAGCAGCACCAGCCCCGTCCGCATGACCCGGCGCGGGCCGATCCGGTCGAGGTAGCGGCCCACCAGGGGGCCCAGCAGCACCATGCTGGCCGGCACCACCAGCAGGGCCAGCCCCGCCACCGACGCCGACCGGCCCCGCTCCACCAGATACAACGGCACCGCCAGCAGAACCGCGCCGATGCTGAACATCATCGCGAACGCCGCCAGCGAACTTCTGAGGAAACGCGCCTCGACGACCAGTCGGACCTGGACGAAGGGATCGTCCGTGCGCAGGCTGTGCCACACGAAGATGCCCAGCACCACGACGGCGGCACCGAGGGCCGCGGCGACCAGCGCCGTCGCGCCGGGCCGCGGGATCAGCGCAACACCCAGGATCAGCAGACCGGAACCCACGGTCAGTGCTGCGGCGCCGGGCAGGTCGAACCGCATCCGGTTGCCCGGATAGGCAGGGACATGGCGCAGTGTGCCGATCAACCCGGCGAGCGCGGCAGGCACCAGCGGAATGAAGACCCACCGCCACCCGAACGCGTCGGCGAGGAATCCGCCCATCGTCGGTCCGGTGGCCTGCCCGATCCCATTCACCGACGCCCATGCCCCGACCGCGCGTCCGCGTCGTTCTCCGGCGAACATCCACGTCAACAAGCCCATCACCGCGGGTCCGAAGGCGGCCGCGACCACGCCTCCGACACAGCGCCACGCGATCAGCACCGGTAGCGACGGTGCGGTGGCGGCGCCGACGGCGCAGACCACGGTGCCGATCAACGCCGCGCAGTAGATCCGACGGCGGCCGAACCGGTCACCGATCCACCCCACCAGCGGCATGGTGGCGGTGAAGGTCAGCAGAAAACCGACCACGACGAAGACACCGCTGCTCAGCGGCGCATCGAAATCGTCGAGGATGGCCGGCAACGGTACGTTGACGATGTTGTTGCTCAATGTGCCGACCAGCGTCCCCGTCAGCAGTGCCGCCATTCCCAGCGGTGTGCCGTCGCGAAGTGCCCCCGGTGGCTGGAAACCGGTGTCGCTGTCTGTGTCAGTCATGGTGCCTGTGCCGAATTGATCGATGTCAACATGTTGCGCGCCAAACGAATTCACCGCACGGGCACAGCGTCTCACTTCCGGCGGCCCGGCCGCACGTCCCCGGTCGGGTCACAGTGCACATATCGACGCCCACGAACGGGTCCTGATGACCTGACCGCAAAAGTGATTTCTGGCAAAGCAATGGTGAACTCGCTGTAACGTCGCCATGTTTACCTGAACGAAACGCCTTTTCACATCGGCGACAACCTCGGAGCATCATGCACATGAGGAGTGTCACACCGATGTGCACAGTGTTCGTTGACCCGTGCCCGTCACGAGCCGAGCATTCCAGCATCAAACTGCACAGCCCACGAGCAGTTGTTACGAAAGACGTACTTGATGGACACACATCTCAGCGCAGCCCACTGGGTGTACTTGGCCGGCATCGTCGTCATCCTGATCACGATGGCGCTGCGCAAGAACATCGTCGTCCCGGCTGTCACCGCGACGCTCCTGACGGCGTGGGTCTTCTCCGGAAGCATCGTGACCGGGCTGTCCTCGATCTTCAATGCGAGCCTGGTGGCCGCCCAGGAGCTGTTCAACATCTTCCTGATCATCGCGTTCGTCACGGCGATGCTCGGTGCGCTCCGTGAGATGGGCGCCGACCGCCTGATGGTGACCCCGTTCCGGCGCGTGATGCATGCCGGCACAAGTAGTTTCATCGTGCTCGCGGTGGTCACCTACGTGATCTCGTTGTTCTTCTGGCCGACGCCGGCAGTACCGCTGGTGGGCGCGGTGCTGATCCCGGTCGCGATCCGCGCGGGACTCAGCCCGCTCTCGGTCGGGATGGTCATCGCGATCGCCGGGCAGGGTATGGCGCTGTCGTCGGACTACATCATCAAAGTCGCGCCCGGTATCTCCGCGACGGCGGCCGGTGTCAATGCCGACTCGGTGGCGGACAAGGCCCTCGCGCTGTCGCTGATCGTCGGCGTCACCGCCCTGATCATCACTTACCTGACCCAGCGCCGAACCTGGCAGGCGCCATCGCCGGATCTTCTGACCAAGTGGGAGAACAGGGCCGACAAGTTCGGCATCGGCGGCACCGACTTGAGGGGTGGCGGATCGCCACCCGAGTCAACGGATCAGGGCACACCGGCGCCCACCGGCGCGGGCGGCTCCACGGGGACCGGCGGCACCGGCGGAACCGCGACCATCATCCGCACCGAGGCGGCCACCGAGCCACCGAAGACGTTGGCCGCCAAGATCTTTGCGGCCCTGGTACCCACCGCGTACCTGGTGTTCATCATCTACCTGCTGCTCGGGAAGTTCACCTCGGCGGTGCCTCCGCTCAAGGGTGGTGACGCGGCGGGCATCGTCGGTGGGATCGCCGCGATGTTGCTGTTCGCGGCCTGCCTGACCAACGACAGACGCGATTTCCTGGAGAGCTCGTCGCGGCACATCGTCGACGGCCTGGTCTTCGCGTTCAAGGCCATGGGCATCGTGCTGCCGATCGCCGGCTTCTTCTTCATCGGCAACGGTGAGTTCTCGGCCCGCGTGCTGGGCATGGGCTCCGACGCCAAGGGGCCCGCGCTGCTGTTCGACCTGATCAACGCGGGCCTGTCCCATGTCTCGCCGCACCCGTTCGTGGTCGGGTTCACCGTGCTGTTCGTCGGGCTCGTCGCGGGCCTCGAGGGTTCCGGTTTCAGCGGTCTGCCGTTGACGGGGTCGCTGGCCGGCGCCCTCGGTGGTGCCGCGGGACTCGATCCGTCGACGCTGGCCGCGATCGGACAGATGGGCAACATCTGGTCTGGTGGCGGGACCCTGGTGGCCTGGTCGTCCCTCGTCGCGGTCGCGGGCTTCGCCAGGGTGCCCGTCCTCACGCTGGCCCGCAAATGCTTCCTGCCGGTGATGGCGGGGCTGGTGTTGTCGACCATCTTCGCGCTCGTGGCGTTCTGAACGCCGGATGCCTGACTTCGACCGGGCCCGCACCGCGCTGGCTGCGACCATCATCCTGACGTTCGTCACCGGGATCGTCGACGCCGTCGGCTACCTGGCCCTCGACCGCGTCTTCACGGGCAACATGACCGGCAACATCGTGATCCTGGGCATGGGTGTGGCCGGTGCCGACGGTCTGCCGGTGCTCGGGCCCGCCATCGCCCTGGCCGCGTTCACGGCCGCGGCGTGGGGTGCCGGACTCGTCCTGCGGAAACCACGGGCGGCGCACCCGCCGGGCTGGCATGACCGCGTGACGTTGCTGCTCGGCGGCGGGGCCTGCACATTGCTGGTACTCACTGCCGGTGCGGTGACGATTGGCGACGCTCCCCCTCCGGCGGTGGGCATCGTGATGGCGGCGGCCACCGCTGCCGTGATGGGATCACAGGCGGTGGTGGCCCGTGCGGTGGCCGTCACCGATATGACGACGGTGGTCGTGACCTCGACGCTGGCCTCGCTGGCCGGCGAGACGTGGACGCGTGGGGGCCGGGGCGCACTCCTCAACCGCCGCCTCGGCGCCATCGTGGTGATCTTCGCGGGCGCACTGACCGGTGCGCTGCTGCTGCGGATCCACATGGCGGTGCCGTTCGGGCTCGCCGCCGTCCTGACGGGTGTGGTTGCCGCACTGGGCCACCGGCAGCTGTCCCCGCGGGCGATGGCCGCGGCAGGGGCCTGACCGATTCTCACACCACGCAGCGGAAGCCGATGTGGGTCGTGGCGCTGTCCTGCGACTGCGGCGACCGCGCCGCCGGGCGGTACCGGTGGCAGTACTCCGGGGCGCACAGGTGCGAGCCGCCCTTGAGCGTCTGGTTGATCGCCGGATCCGGTTCCGCCGACGGCATACAACACCCACCGGCCGTCTCGCCCACCCGGTGATGGGCGCTGTAGGTGGTGGTGGTCCACTCCCAGACGTTGCCGATCATGTCGACCAGGCCGAACTCGTTGGCGGGAAATGTGCCCACCGGCGACGTGCCGACCCAGCCCAGTGCGCCGTCGTTGGCATACGGGAAGCGTCCCTGCCAGGTGTTGGCCATCAACGCACCGTCCGGGTAGGCCTCATCACCCCACGGATACGTCGCCGCGCTACCGCCGCGGGCGGCGTACTCCCACTCGGCCTCGGTGGGCAGCCGGCGGCCGGCCCACCGCGCATAGGCCGCCGCGTCGGGGTAGGCGACCTGGACGACGGGATGGTCGGGGCGCTCGGTCACCGCGCTGCCCGGCCCGAACGGATGCCGCCAGCTCGCGCCGGGCGACCACGCCCACCACTGCCGCCAGTCCCGCAGGTCGACCGGGCCGGTGGTCGGGGTGAACACCAGCGCGCCCGGCTGCAGGTCGGCCGGCGCGACACCTGGGTACAGCGCGGGATCCAGCGCCCGCTCGGCCACCGTGACGTACCCCGTCGCGTCGACGAACTCGGCGTACTGGGCGTTGGTGACCGGGTGCCGTTCGACTTTCACCGACCCCACCGACACGGTGTGCACGGGTGCCTCGTCGGGATAGAAACTGGTCGACCCCATCCGGAATGCGCCGCCGGGCAGTTCGATCAGGTCGGTGAGCACGGCACCGAGCCTACCCAGGGTGCCTAGCCGGGCATCTGCACGCGGAAATCGTCCTGCAGCACGGACTTCGCCGTGTCGAAACCCGGTGCGCCACTGGGGCCCTGCAGCGTGACGGCCACCAGATACTCGGCCGCGCCGGTCCAGATGTGGACGATACGATCGGCGTACTCGATCGATTCGCCGGGTTTCTCGGCCAACGTGCCCATCTGTTCCTGACCGCTGTAACCGCACATGTCGCCGGGCAGCACACTGACGCTGCTGATCGAGAAATCGGCGGTCCGCCGGTCGCTGTAGTCGTCGAACGCCGCGCCCGGTTCCTGCGTGGTCGGCGCGATGGTGACGGTGGCCGTCAAACCGTCTGGCCCGGTCAGCTGCACCCGGTCGCGGTTGGATGCGGGGTCGCGGGTGAAACCGTCGGGGACGCCCACGGTCACCGTCGGTGAGGTGGCGTCGCCGGTTGCCGCCTCGACAGTGCCTCCCGGTGGCGGCGTACTGAAGTCACACGTGACCTCACCCGGCGCCAATGGGCGCTCAGTGGTCGGCAGCACGCCGTAATCCGGCAGGGCGAAATCGGGCGACGTGGTGGCTTCGGACCGGGATGCCTCGGTGGTGGCGGCCGGCTCCGCCGACGTGCCGGCCGCCACCGACGACGTCGCCGCCGGTTCGGCCTGCTCGGCGGTGCCCCCGGTGGTGGCCTGGCACGAGCACACCGTCGCGATGATCGCCACCCCCACGACCGGGCCGACGGCCCGGCCCACGAACCCGGCCATGGTCAGTCCCTGGCGAACGCGGCCGCGAGTTCGCGCTCGATGTCGATGTAGGGCGTACCGGAGATGTCCACGACGACCTTGGCGATGGTGCCACCGGCGAACGGGAAGGGTGCCGTGTACGCCGTCGACACCGCCTGCCCTCCGTTGCGGCCGATACCGATGCCGCCACCGGCCAACCCGAAGCTGCCGGGGTGGGTCCGGACGTCGGCACGCGTGGCCACCACGGCGTCGTCGACATAGAGCGACACCGCCCCCACCGGGGTGTGGCTGCCCTCGACCGTGCCCGCGCGCTCGTACCGGACGCCTAACACGTGCTCGCCCAACGGAATCGGGTCCGGCGCGGTGACCCGCTGCTCGTCTTCGCCCATGAAGTTGTAGACGTAGGTCAGGTGACCGTCCTGGACGAACAACACGTGTCCCCCGTGGCCGGCGCCCTGTTTGAACAGCACGCCCTGGACGTCGGCCGAGTCGACGGTGACCTCGGCGAGCACCGAGAACGACTGCCCGCGCAACTCGGCGCCGGCGCCCAGGCCGACCTCCGCCGTGTGCGGGTAGTAGGTGAAGTTGGTGCGGTCGGCCACCAGGTAGGGCCGCCACCGCGTCAATGTCTCGAAGATGTTCAGATCAGCCAGCGGCAGCCCGTTGTATTTCGCCGCCTCGGCATACCAGAGCGCCTTCATCTCCTCCAGCTTGTCGGGTTGCTCGTCGGCCAGGTCGTGGCACTGGCTGCGGTCTGCCTCGATGCGGAACAGCTCCCACCGGTCGGCGTCGAAATGGCTCCAGCCCGCTGGGGTGGCGGCGTGCACCGTGTTGGCGAACCAGCCTCGATGCCAGATCCCGCGGGTTCCGAGCATGGTGTAGAACTGGGTGTCCTTACCGGTCGGAGCATCCGGATCGACAAGGGCCGCAGTGAAACTGACCCCGTCAAGCGGCTTCTGCGGAACACCGCCAACCGTCGCGGGCGGTGTGACACCGAGCAGGTCGTAGACCGTCGGCGTGATGTCGGCGACGCTGATGTAGTTGTCGCGGACCTCCCCGTGCGCCGCAATACCGTTGGGCCAGGAGATGATCGCGGTGTCGGCGATACCGCCTTCATGCGACGCGTACCGCTTGAACAGCTTGTAAGGCGTGTTGAACGCCATCGCCCAGCCGATCGGGTAATGGTTGTAGGTCTCGGGACCACCGAGCTGGTCGTAGAACCGCAGGCTCTCCTCGACGGTGTCGATGTAACCGTTGAAGAACTTGACCTCGTTCACCGACCCGTTCGGGCCGCCCTCACCGCTGGCGCCGTTGTCCGAGATCACCACGATGATGGTGTTGTCCAGCTGACCGGACTCCTCCAGATAGTCCAGTACGCGGCCGATCTGGGCGTCGGTGTAGGACAGGAAACCGGCGAACACCTCGGCCATCCTGGCGAACAGCCGCTTCTCTTCGTCGTTGAGTGAATCCCAGGGCCGCACGGTGTCCTGCACCGGCCACGGTTCGCCGCTGGGACCCTTGACATCAGCGTACGGATTGACCGGCGACAGTTCGGTGTCGGCCGGCACGATCCCGAGGCGTTTCTGGTTCTCCAGGACTATCTCGCGGTACGCCTCGTAGCCCATGTCGAACTTGCCCGCGTAGCGGTCGGCCCACTCGGAGAAGACATGGTGCGGCGCGTGACCCGCCCCCGGGCACACGTAGGAGAACCATGGTTTGTCCGGTGCGATCACCTTGGCGTCGCGGATGAATTCGATGGTCTTGTCGGCGATGTCCTTCGAAAGGTGGTAGCCCTCTTCGGGAGTCGCGGGCGGCGCAACGGGATGGTTGTCGTAGACGAGTTCGGGATACCACTGGTCGGTCTCGCCGCCCATGAACCCGTAGAACCGTTCGAAGCCGCGCGCCAGCGGCCAATGACGTTTGGTGGCAGCAAGATTCGATTCTTCAAGCGGTGTCAGGTGCCACTTCCCGACGCAGTAGGTGTTCCATCCGCGCTCGGCAAGCACCTCCGACATCAGGGCCGTCTCCGCCGGAATCCGGCCGCTGCAGTTGGGGAAACCGTCGGTGAACTCCTCGATGGTCGCCATCCCGACGGTGGTCGCGTTGCGCCCCGTCAGCAATGACGCCCGCGTCGGCGAGCACAGTGCGGTGGTGTGGAACTGCGAGAGCCGGACGCCACGTTCGGCGATCCTGCTCATGGTCGGCATCTCGACCAGGCCGCCGAAGCAGTCCCAGGTGGCGATCCCCGTGTCGTCCCACACCAGGTACAACACGTTGGGTGCACCCGCGGGCGCCGTCGGTGCGGCAAACGGCCCCCAGTCGGGCTCCGAGTCGCGGATGTCGAGCTCGATCTTGCCCTTGAATTCCGTTGCCATGCGCCGAACCCCGCTCCCTGTGACGCCCCCGAACAGGCGGTGTGCCATGTCGCACGGAGACTACACCGGTCCCCCCTGGCAAACGGGGCTAATCGATCCCGCCGGGGTGGCCGCGCCGCGTCAGCCCAGCGCCTCGATCTTGTCGTTCACGCGCGCGACATAGTCGGTGACCACGCTGTCCGGCACGTTGTCGCCACACACCTTCACATCGATGACGATGTTGCGGCGGGCGGCCTTGCCCTGCTGGCAGATCCAGTCGCCCCCGCCTTCGGACCGGCGGGACACCATCAGGATGCCGTCCCGCTCGGTGACAGCGCCGACGGTCCAGAAGTCGTTATCCGCCTTGGTGTCGGACGCCGTGCGCAGGTTGATGGTCCGGTTGGCGCACCGCTCCCAGGCGGTCTTGGCGGTGCCCATGTACTTCTGCGCCGCGGCGTCATCGCTGTAGGCCACCACTCCTTGAGCCAGGAAGAGGTCGAGGCCCGTCGACGTCAAGAACTGCACGCGGGCGGCGTTGTAGCCGCTGCCCTCGTAGGCCATCCGCTCGGCGACGTAGAGCACCTGGCACTCCTGGTCGACGATCGGATCATCGACCACCATCGAGTCGAAGATCTCCGGATTGGGTGGCTGGAAGTCGCCGATCAGCGGCGCTGTCGCGCCGATCACCCGGGCGCCCTCATCGGGGCTCAACAGCAAGCCGCTCAGCGCCGACAGCGGCACCGCCTTGGCCGCCGCGGCCGCCGAAGACTCCGACGATGGCGTGGAGGTGGCCGGGGAAGCCGATCCGGAACCGGCCGCCGTGGTGGGCCCGGAGTCATCCCCAGAGTCACCGCGCGTCACGACCACGACCCCGACCACCGCCGCGGCCACGACCACCACCACGGCCAGGATCGCCAGCCACCACATCCGGCGGGGGCGTTGCGGGGGCGGCTGCTGCCACGGCCCGGGCGGACCCCACTGCGGGCCGCCGTACTGGCCCGGCGGCGGACCCGGCGGCCATTGCGGTGGCGGATAACTCATGGCGCTCGTCCCTCTCTCAACGGTCCAGCCGGACCTTGTCACCGATGGCCGAGATGACCACCGGCACCGCGGAGTCCGCGATCGTCTTCCCGCACAGGCTGACGTCGATGACGACATTGTTGACGGCCCTGGTGCCGCGATGGCACGTCCAGCCGTCCTGCCCTTCCTCGACGGCCGAACTCCGAACGGTACCGTCGCTGGTCGTCACGCCCCCGACCGCCCAGAAGTCGTTGCCGGCGTCGGCGTCGGTGGTCGAGCGCAGGTTGACGTTGCGGTCGGCGCACCCCTGCGCCTTTGTCTGCGCCGCCGACAGGTATCTGGTGGCCGCGTCGGAATCGGTGAACACGACGACGGCTTCGACGACCCGAGGATCAGCCGGTTTGGTGGGGCTCTCCATCGCCTGGATGCGCACCGCGGTATAACCGCTGCCCTCGTAGTCGCCCGTTGTCCCGGCCATGACGCGGCCGGCGCACTGCCCGTCGACGAGCACGTCGCTGAACATCGAATCGCGCAGTGCGGCGCCGTCGACCAGGGTGGGCGTGCCCACCGCGGCGGCGAACTCGGGTTCGGTGAGCAGCAGCCCCTGCAGCGCCGAGATCGGCACCGGTGGCGCAGCCGGTGCCGTGGCCGACGGTGACGCCGGCGTGCCGGCGATCGGATGTCCGCCGCTGCGGTCGTCGCGCATCACGATGACCACCACGACCACCACTGCGACGACAGCGACCAGGGCGGTGGCAGCCAGGATCGGAACCCAGCCACCGCGTCGCCGCGGCGGAGGCCCCCACGGGCCGGGCGGTGGCTGACCGCCCGGGTACGGCTGGGGCGGATACGGCGGCGGCGAGCCCTGGTACCGCGGTGGCAGGAAGACGGTGCGCTCCTCGTCCGGACTCAGACCATGGTCATCGCGCGGCCCGCTCAATGCTCGTCCTTCCTCCCCCGGATGACGTAAAGGTACAGGCCGCCCGCGACGTGGGCTGGCTCAGGCTGCCGGCTCGACTGGTTCGGTGACCCGGTACAGCCGCCAATCCGGCTGACTGTCACCGTCATTGGGGATCTCGAGCTCGAGCGTCGCCACATCGGCGCCGGTGTCGTACAGCGTCGGGTAGCGCTGATTGAGGGCATCGGACAATCCCCGACCGGTCGGCGGCACCGCCAACAGGTATTTGATGCCGTGCGTCGAGGGATCGTTGAGCAGTTTGACGAAGTCGGGATCCGACGGGACCACGAATGTCCTGGGCTTTTTCGATGCGGCCACCACGGCGAACCCGTACACGGTGTCGGTGATCACCGAACTCTCCGGGAGGTCGAGCGAGTCCAGATAGTCGGCAATCTGACGCTCGGTGGAGAACGTCGCCGCGATCCGCCGCTGGATCGCGGTGCGCGTGCTGGTGTCGTCGGGGTCGGGAGCGATGACCACCCCGAGCGCATATTCCTGCGGCGCGTAACGGGACAGCGTCATCCCCCACGCCGCGACGGGCAGGCCGATCGCGAAGAGCACTGCCACAACGACATAGGCGATCCTGCTGCGTTTCGTCGCCGAGATGTCACTGGGCGCCGGCGCGTACCGTCCGGGACGTTTCGCCGTCCGCTGCACGCCGTCGGGGACCGCCAGCATCGCCAGGCAGGCGCTGAACGGGATCGCCACGATGTAGAACCGCAGGAAGGGGAACGTCGCCCCGGTGGCATAGGTGTACGTCTGGAACGCCAGCACCGCCCCGTACATCAGGACCGGGGGTACGAGCACGGCCCAGTTGGGCCGACTCCAGCGCAGATACCCCGCCCAGCCGGCGATCGGGATCAGGGTGGGCGCCAGCAGCGTGATGCACACCGCCGCGAACGACAACCCGTCGGTGAACGACGATGCCGACGCACCACCGGACTGCGCGAGGATGGCCGCGTTGCCGTACTGCGACGAGAACTGCGCGAACGCGTCGCCGGTGATCAACCAGCTGGTGACGGCCCACCCGATGAAGGCGGCGAACCCCGGTGCGGCGACCAGCAGGACATCGAGTGCCGCGCGCCGGATGCGCGGCGCGGTGCGCGCCCGCAGGTAGGTGGTGACCCCGACCAGCAGGCCCGCGGCGGCAACGGTGCCGACAGCGTCGTAGCGGGTCAGGTAGGCCAACCCCATCGCGATACCGCCCGCGGTGATCAGGTGGTGGACATCGTCGTCGACCATCCACAGGATCAGCCGGCGCACCGACCAGGTGAGGAAGAAGATGAACGGCGCCTCGCTCATCCCGTTGGAGCCGTAGAAAACGACCATCGGGTTCAGCGCGAACAGGACGGTGATGGCCACGGTGTAGGCCCTGGGCAGGCCGCGGTCGCTGCCGAGCGAGAACATCTGCACCACAGCACCCGCCATGAACAAAGCCGACATGATCGACCCGGCGAACGCCCGCGCGGTCATGTCGGGCCACAGCGGGGCCAGCAGCATCGCCGGGATCTCCACCATGGCTGTCAGCGGTGTGAAGATGAACCCGATCGCCGCCAGGTGGGGATCACGGCTGTAGAGCACGCTCTCGGACGCCTGTACGCGCGAGAGTGCATCACCGAGGATGAACCCGTTGCGCACCTGCAGCCAGTAGCCGACGACCAGGTAGAGCGCGAACGTCACCCCGAAAGCCAGTTGTTTGCAACGCCGATCCGTCACGACGTCGGACCGGATTCGTCATCGTCGGTGGCCGGCCGTGCCGCCAGACCGTGAAACGTCTTCTCCCAGTAAGACGGATTGCGGATCAGCTGGTACAGACCCTTGGCGGCGGCCACGCTCATCATCAACCAGAACGCCGGCACGGTCAGCGCGGCCACCACCAGGTCGGCACGGTCGTCCTCGCGCAGCGCGATCATGTTCATGTAGAGTGTCGCGGCATTGCCGAGCACCAGGGCGAGCAGCGCCGGGAAGTAGATGTAGGGCGGGAACACCGCTCCCACGACCGCGGGCTGGCCCAGGAACCACAACACCGTGATGAGCCAGAACACCAGGTTGAGCACCGCGATGATCGGGGTGCCGGCCAGCACCAGGTTGAACCGCAGGAAGCTGCGCGGTCCCAGCACGCGATACAGCTTGAGTGGTTGCCGGATGTGCACCAGCCAGGTCTGTAGATAGCCCTTGTACCAACGGGAGCGCTGACGGATCCAGTTGATGGGGTCGCTGTTGGCCTCCTCGAGCGTCGAGGAGTCGATGACCGCAGTGTGGTAACCCGAGGCGTCGATGCGCAGCCCCAGGTCGGCGTCCTCGGTGACATTGAACGGATCCCACGCCCCGATCTCGTCGAGCACGTCACGGCGCAGATGATTCGACGTGCCGCCCAACGGAATCGGCGATGTGCTGCGCATCATCCCGGGCAGCAGGTACCCGAACCACAGGCCGTACTCGGCGGTGAACCAGCCGGTCAGGATGTTCTGCTGGCCGTTGTGGTAGACCAATTTGGCCTGCACGCAGGCGATGTTGTCGGGCAGGTCGCGAAACGCGGCGGCGACGCGGCGCAACTGCAGCGGTTCGGGCAGGTCCTCGGCATCGAAGATGGTGACGATGTCCCCGGTGGCGAAGTGCAGGCCGTAGTTGCAGGCCTTCGGTTTGGTGCGCGGGTCGGCGGGTGGCACCAGGATGATGGTGATGACCTCGGACTCGCCGCACGCCCGCGCCGCGTCGATCGTCACGTCGTCGTCGGCTTCCAGCAGCAGCAGCACCTGCAGCTTGTCGTGCGGGTATTCCAGCGCCGTCATCGCCCCGATCAGCTCGCCGACCACCTCGGGTTCGTTGTAGGCGGGCACCAGGATGGTGTACCGGGGAAGCTCGTCGTCGGGGATGGCGCGGGCCTGTTCGTCACTGATGACGATGGGCCGTGATGCCAGGCCCTCTCGGAAGATCAGCACGCGATCGGTCATCGTCAGCACATAGCCGAGCGTGCACAGTCCGATCAGCGCGACCGCGGTCGGTAGCGGCCGCCACACCGCGAAGCCGAGTGTCACCACGAGCAGGGCCACCAAAAACGGCTTCTGCCAACCCATCACCGCGCTGGACGCAGATTGCAGCGGATGGTTCTCGCGGAGCCCGTTGATGGCGCGATCGAGTGCGTATTCGCGCTGCGGTTCGGTGACGGTGTCGGCGCGCAGCGGCTCGGTGCCTGCCGTCATGGCTTGATTCCCAGCGGCTCCAGCTGAGCCCGCGCCAGGGCATGACCGAACTCGGTGAGCAGCCGGTCGTCCTTGATGTTCGGATTGGTGTCGGTGGCAACGGCGTTACCGCGGAACAGGACCGTGAACATCGAGTTGAACGTCGGGCCGATTCCGCCGGTCGGCATCGGGAAGGGCGCGTTGTCTTCATGGTTGTCGACGGCGATCACCAGCACCCGTCGCGACAACGCACCGTTGGTCCACGTCCACTGCAGGCCGTCCCAGGTGACCAGGATCTGGTCGTCGACAGCGGTGAACAGGTCGGCGTCCACACCGTAGCCAAGGTCCACCGGGCGAGTGCCGCTGAGGCGAATTCCCTGCACGCGGTACAGCATTCGTATTGGATAGACGTTCAGCGAGAACGGGCGGGTGGTGGTGATGGTGTCCACCATGATGGCGCGGGGGCGGGAGAACTTGTCGTATTCGGGGCTGCCGTTGTCGGCCACCATCTTTTGGCGCACCAAGCTGGCGTTGCGCCCGTACAGCCTGCTGACCCAGCCGTAGACCTCCGTGTCGACGATATGCCAGCCCGGCGGCGCGACCAGCGGTGTCTCGAAGTTCATCGCGTCGACCCGCGACGGTGCCGCCAGTCCGACGTCGGGTAACCGCACGAACGCCAGCAGTAGCCCGACGATCACCACCACCGGTACGGCCGACCAGACCTGGTGAGCGGCAAGGGGTTCCAACTTACGGTCGAGGACGCGCTTGGCCGACCCCCGTCTGGCACCGATGAACATCACCAACCCGACCAGGCAGATGGCCGTCAGTGCCGGGACGTACTGGTACACGATCAGCGGCGCATTCGGCGCGAAGAGACCCAGCCCACCCAGGATCACCAGCCCGACTGCCCAGGCGAAGTTCGATCCCAGCATGGCCCGCCGGGCATGCCTGCCGACCGCGGTCGCCGTCGCGAAGGCCGCGATCACCATGGTCCCGACGCCCGCCGCAAAGCGGTGTCCACCCAGCAGGATGACCAGGATGTAGTACGGCAGCGGAAAGATCGCGAACAGGAGCAACCACACCCAGGCGAACCGGATGATGGGCCGCAGCCCGAACAACGCGACGCTGGAGCTCAGCACGAACAGCCACAGTGCGACGCAGTCCAGCCGCAGCAGGTGGAAGTACAGCGCGTAACGCTGCAACAGCACCGCGTGCAGCAGCAGCGCCAAGACCAGGCCCATGATGGCGACGATGATGTCGGTCTGTCGGTCATGGATGGGCAGTTCGGTCCGGTGCCGCCGGGCCACCCCGACCGCCGCCAGGACCGCCGAAATGGGCACCACCCAGACGTAACCGCCGATCCCGCCTCCGGTGGTGGTCCGCACGAGGCTGAGCAGAGTCGAGTGGAACGCGACGAGCGTCAGCACCCCGATCAGGGTCCACCGGATCATGATCCGGTACACCGGATGCAGGTTGTAGGGCCACGGTTCCCGCTTGACTTTGGGCGGATCGGGCGCCGCGGGCGCGGTGGCGGTCATCTCACCCGCTCGTGGGCTTACGCCGCGACCTTAGGTGAATGACCACCGACGCCGCCACCACCGCGGCCAGCAGCGCGCCGCCGATCCACCACCACCGGGCCGTCGACCTGTCGTTGACGGCGGCAGGCTCGGCGGTGGCTGCCTCGGGGATCGTCACGGTCACCGGCGACCGGTCCGCCACGGAGACCAACGCCAACCCGTCGATGGCCGACCACCGGCGCTGGTCGGCGCCAAGCCATTTCAGGAGATCATCCAACTGCCCGGGAGCACCGTTGGAGGTGGCGACCAACAGGGTGCGGTTGTTCTGGAACACCGTCTGCAGCGAGCCGAACCGGAGTTCCGGTGCCAATGTCAGCGTGGTCGGGTCGCCCTGGTCATCGAAGGCGTTGACGACGGTCGGCACCGCATCGGGCGCCCACACCGGTAGGCGGATGTCGGGGTGATCCCAGGACTGCGGCGAGATCAGCACAGCCGGGTTCGGCGAGTCGATCGCCTGCTGGATCGGCATCACGACGGTGTCCATCGGCAGGGCGCTCAGCCGTTGCAGACCCGTCATGATCTCCACGGCCCGGGCCGTGTCACCGAAGACGTCCGACCCGATACCGATCTGCACCCGCGGCATCAGGGACTGTGGGACCGATTGGAAGCCGCCCGGGACGGGCGGGGCGGCCGGGCTGCTCTGCACCAGCGTCTCGCCGTCGATGGTCAGTGTGATGGGCTGGAATTCTCCGCAACGGCCGGTGCCACCCGAGATGTTCACCTGCACTTCGAGATTGGTGTACCGCTTCAGCAGTCGATCGGGGACGTCGATCCAGCGGTCGATGGTGCCGCTCTGGTCGGCGGGCCAACGGTCGATGTTCTGGCCGGCGACCGACACCACCACCTGGCCACCGATGTCATTGGGCAGCGGAGTGTATGAGCCCTGCAGATGGACCCGGATGCCGTGCGCCGAGCGCCCCAACCGGGTCTGATTCAGCCCCACGTCGACCCGCGGGTTCAGGGATGTCGCGTTGACACCGGGCTGGCCCATCTTGCGGATCGTCGTCTCGTTGCCGGGCAGTTGCGGGGTGGCCTTCAACGGGCCGACGACCGCCTTCGACGTCAGCGCATAGCTGGCGAGATTGCTTGTCAGCAAGCGGGTCTGATTGGTCAGTTCGGCGGCGGGCCCGCTGATCAAGAGGGCCGGCACGCCCGTGTCGCCGTACAGGGACACCCCGGCGTCGGGGCCCTCGGACACCACGATGTGCCGCTCGAACGGCGGGGTGTCCCCGGGCGGGAACGGCGGATCCGCCAGCGGTGCCACCTCGATGTCCGGGTACTGACTGCCGTAGCGGGCGACGACGGCCGAGGCCACCTGAACGGCGGCGTCGGCCTCGGCCTGTGACGGATTACGCCCGATGAACACCACGAGTTTGCGCAGTACCGGTGGAAGGAAATCGGCCACGGTCGCCGGTATCTGCTCGACGCCGGCG
>CAMFLL010000074.1 GCA_945957405.1 uncultured Mycolicibacterium sp.
CAGCGCCGTCCGGGCCGCGTACGCTCACGTGCCACGTGGTGCTCGCGTCGTCCCAACGCGCATCGAGCACCTCGGTGGAGAACCGGACGTGTCTGTCGACGCGATGGCGTTCCATGACGGTCTGGAAGTAACTCTGCAGTTCGGGTTGCTGCGCGAAGAATTCCGTCCAATGGTCGTCGGGTTCGAAGCTGTAGCAGTAGAAGTGGTTGCCGACGTCCACGCGAGCACCGGGATAGGTGTTTTCCCACCAGGTTCCGCCGACACCGGCGTTCTTCTCGATGACCACGTACGGCATACCGGCCTGCTGCAGGCGGATGGCGGCCAGCAGCCCGGATTGACCACACCCGATCACCAGCACCGGGAATTCGGCGCGCGCGTCCGCTGCCGAGATGTACTCGGTGTCTCGTGCATCGCGGCCGTCGAGGTCCATCTCCTCGAGCATCATCGGCACGTATTCGTCGGGTACCTCGGCGCACACCAGCCAATCCATCATCCTTTTCAGGAGTGCGGCATCGACCGGTGCGGGTTCAGGGCAGCCGCGATCACGGTGATCGCGGATGATATCGAGCGCCAGGGCCCGTGCGGCGGCCTTGTCATCCTCCGACATGTAGCCCTGGACCTCGTTGAGGAAGATGCCTGCGGGTTTGAGCGGGCCGTCCAGGAGGGCACCGTCGCCGCTCATGTGCACGCAGGACAGCAGGAGTGCCGGTATCGACACGTCCTGCAGAGCCGCGGCGATCTCGGCGTCGGAGCTGGTGAAGGGTTCACCGGCGTGCGGGTTGCGCATGGGTCCTCCAGCGGCGGGGCTCCGCAGAAGGGTAGCGATGCCGGCGCCGAGTTGTAGGCAGATTTGCAGAAGTGTCTACTGTGCTGGGGCTGGCCCCCTTTTTCGCCGAGTCTGTAATTCCGGTACGTATCGCTCGGGTAGGCCGTGCGGAAACTACAGTTTCGGTGTCCAGCCGGCTGCGGCCAAGGGGCTGGGGCTGCCCCCCTTTCTCGCCGAGTCTGTAATTCCGGTACGTAATGCTCGGGTAGGCGGGGCGGAAACTACAGTTTCGGTGTCCAGCTGGCTGCGGCCAAGGGGCTGGGGCTGGTTGGGGTTGGGGTTGGGACGGGTTGGCCCCCTTTTTCGCCGAGTCTGTAATTCCGGTACGTATTGCTCGGGTGGGTGGGGCAGAAACTACAGTTTCGGTGACCAGCCGGCTGCGGCCAAGGCCCGCGCAGCCCGGTTGACTATGCCTTGCGGATCCAACCGGACATGGTCGGCGACTACGCGAACAATGCGCCAGCCAAGTGTCGCGAACAGCTCGTGGCGTTCGATGTCTGCGCGGATCTGGTCCGGGCTCAGCCAATGCTGCGGCCCGTCGTATTCGACTCCGACCTTCCATTGTTCCCAACCCATATCGATGCGGCGCCAGCCGATCGGAATCTGTGTCTCCGGTCTGGGTAGCCCACCGCGGATGAGAATGAGCCGCACCCGGGTCTCCTGCGGTGACTCGGCGCCACCGTCCGCGATGGCGATCACGTCGCGCAACCGCCGAATACCGCGGGCTCCGGGGTAGCGCTGTGCGACGTCATGTACCGCCGAAATAGGCAGCCGGGTGGCGTTCAGCAGCGCGTCGGTGCGTATCAGGCCCTCGGTGAACGGAAGTCGACGACCCATGTCGTATGCAGTACGGGCGGCCGTGGTGCAGCGGATTCCGTCGATTGTGCACGTCTCGTCGCCGGCCAGAGCGTCGGCGTGGATGATGATGCCCGCCGGGGATCGGTACTCCGGGCGGATCAACTCGACGGGCACATCGGGTGTCAACCAGCGGGAACCCAGCAATGCAGCTGCCGAGTGGCCGGCGACGGTTGCCTCGCGATTCGACCAGAGCCACGCCGCGACTGCACGGTCGACCGCCGTCAGCTCGGTGTCACTTCGGCGGTAGACACCCTGAAATACCTTGGCGTACGACCGTCTGAGATCGCGGCGAGTAATCCGACCCGAGGCAATCTCCTCGCTGGCGAGAAACAGGCGAGACATCCCGACATCGTGGAGCGCGCGGTCCGTCCGCGGTATTCACCCTGTGCACAACCGCCGAAACTGTAATTCGGGTACGCATCGCCCAGGAGGGTGGCGCAGAAACTACAGTTTCGGCGGCAAGGGGTGAGCCGGCGGCAAGGGGTGAGCCGGCAGGAGGGAAGCCAGCGGCAAGGGGTGAGCCGGCGGCAAGGGGTGAGCCGGCAGGAGGGAAGCCGGCGGCAAGGGATGAGCGGCGGTCAGGCCGTTTCCGGCTGCACCGCCTGCAACACCACCAGCGCCCGTTCGGTGACTTTGACCTTGGCCCCGGCGCGCAGCGGCTTCTTGGAGAAACCGTTCTCCGGCGTCGCGGTGTCCACGACGACTTGCCACTGAGGCCCGAATTCCTTTGGCGGCAACTTGAAGTCGATGGGCTCGTGGTGAGCGTTGAAACACAGCACGAACGAGTCATCGGTGACGCGATGCCCCCGCGGATCCAGGTCTGGGATGCCCTGCCCGTTGAGGTACACCGAGATCGACTTACCGAACCCGGAATCCCAGTCCTCCTCGGTCATCTCGGATCCGTCAGGGCGGAACCAGGAGATGTCGGGCTGCCCCTTGGCACCGCGCTGCCGAACGGGCCGCCCGGTGAAGAACCGTCGGCGCCGGAACACCGGATGCTCGGCGCGCAGGTTGGCGACCTTGCTCGCGAACGCCATCAAGTCGGTGTCCGCGGAAGCCCAGTCGACCCAGGTGAGCTCGTTGTCCTGGCAGTATCCGTTGTTGTTGCCATCCTGCGTGCGGCCGAGCTCATCGCCGTGACACACCATCGGCACACCCTGCGAGAGCAGCAGCGTCGTCAGGAAGTTGCGCTCCTGGCGCGCCCGCAGCTCGTTGATCGCTGGATCATCGGTCGGGCCTTCGACGCCGCAGTTCCATGACCGGTTGTGCGATTCGCCGTCGTTGTTGCCTTCACCGTTGGCGTCATTGTGTTTGTCGTTGTACGACACCAGATCTCGCAACGTGAAGCCGTCGTGGGCGATCACGAAGTTGATCGAGGCGACGGGCCGGCGAGCGGTGTGCTCGTAGAGATCGGCGGAACCGGTCAGGCGCGACGCGAACTCACCCAGGCTGGCGGCCTCGCCGCGCCAGAAGTCGCGCACGGTGTCGCGGTACTTGCCGTTCCATTCCGTCCACTGCGGCGGAAAGTTGCCGACCTGGTAGCCGCCGGGGCCGACGTCCCACGGCTCGGCGATCAGCTTCACCTGGCTGACGGTCGGATCCTGTTGCACGAGTTCGAAGAACGTGCTCAGTCGGTCGACATCGTAGAACTCGCGCGCCAGCGTCGAGGCGAGGTCGAACCGGAAACCGTCGATGTGCATCTCGGTCACCCAGTACCGCAACGAGTCCATGATCAGCTGCAGTGAATGCGGATGCCGGACATTGAAGCTGTTGCCGGTGCCGGTGTAGTCCATGTAGTACCGCTTGTCATCGTCGACCAGGCGGTAGTAGGCGGCGTTGTCGATACCGCGCATCGACACCGTGGGGCCCAGATGGTTTCCTTCGGCGGTGTGGTTGTAGACCACGTCGAGGATGACCTCGATACCGGCCTCGTGTAGGGCGCGCACCATGGCCTTGAACTCCTGGACCTGGCCACCCGGTGTGGAACTCGAGGTGTACTTGGCGTCAGGTGCGAAGAATCCGATTGTGTTGTAGCCCCAGTAATTCGACAGCCCTTTGTCGATGAGGGTCGAGTCGTTGGCGAAATGGTGTACCGGCATCAACTCGATCGCGGTGACGCCCAACGCCTTCAGGTGGTCGAGAATCGCCGGATGCGCGATGGCGGCGTAGGTGCCGCGGATGTTCTCCGGGATGTCGGGATGGGTCTGGGTGAGACCTTTGACGTGGGCCTCGTAGATGACGCTGTCGGCGTACTCGCGCTGCGGCGGCCGGTCGACACCCCAGTCGAAGAACGGGTTGATCACCACCGACTTGGGCATGCTGGCCGCGGAGTCGTCGTCGTTGCGGCTGTCCGGGTCACCGAAGTTGTAGCCGAACAGCGACTGGTCCCAGTCGAACTGTCCGTCGATGGCCTTCGAATACGGATCGAGCAGGAGCTTGTTGGGGTTGCAACGGTTGCCGGCGCCGGGGTCGTACGGTCCGTGCACGCGGTAGGCGTACTTCTGACCCGGTTCGATACCGGGCAGGAAGCAATGCCACACGAAACCGTCCACCTCGGGCAGCGTGATGCGGGTTTCGGTGCCCTGGGCATCGAAGAGGCAGAGCTCGACACGGTCGGCGACCTCGCTGAACACCGCGAAATTTGTTCCCGACCCGTCGTAGGTGGCACCAAGGGGGTAGGCCTTGCCAGGCCACACCTCGGTCTGTACTTCCGGGCTCGCGGTGGTCACGTTGTGTGTCGTCCTTCCGATCTGTGTCGGCGTCATATGCGCACCGACAACGTAGCGAGTTCTCAGTACCCCCGCGAAACGACGACCATGCGGCAGCGGTCACATTAGAAATCGATGAGAATCCAGAGATGCCCCGGCGCGCTGGCGGCAGCACCGTGGCCAGCGGAAACGACCTGGTTGACTGCTATCGGTGAACTTTTGGTTACCGCCGGTACCGCTTTTCGCAGCTGAGGAATGTGAGAACTCAAAATGCGACGGTGCCGAGACGGTTAAGTGGACTAACCTGGACTCAGGTTGAGTTCACAGCCGCGGGAAACGTCAGTTTTGTCTAGAGGCAGAGGCGGAGGCCGTAGAACTCCTGCCGCTCCAGTTTCTGAACCATTGGCGCGATCCACAGTACGAGTATTTCGACTGATGGAGTGAACATGTCTGTACTGTCCGACCGGCCCGACAGGGCGGTCACAATAGGACGGGGTCCCGGTGAAACCGGTCATCGCCCGTCGCTTCTGCTCACTACCAGTCCCGCGCCCGACGATTTTGCAGTGGTCGTGGCTGAGGGCGAAATCGATGCGGCGAACGCCGAGGCAATGGGCGACTACGCGGTACGTGCCGCGCACCGCGGTCATCGACTGTTACTCGACTTCAGCAAGGTGAAATTCTTTGGCACCGCTGGTTTTTCGGCGCTGCACCACATGAACGTGCGTTGTGCCGAGGCCGGGGTGCAATGGGTGATGCTGCCCAGTCCCGCGGTTGCCAGGGTGCTGCGCATTTGTGATCCAGAAGGTGTGTTGCCGGTCCGTGGAACCGTCGAGGCCGGTCTTGCTGTGCTGGCCGGTGAAGCCGAATCGCTGGAGTGAGACGGCAGACTCCAAGAGACCGATGACGGCGGCTGGCAATGAAAATTGCCGTCGCCGTCAGACTTTTGACGGCCCACCAGCCGATTCGATACCGGCGGTACGGGTAATCGGGGGAACGGCACAAACACCGGGTGCCGTACCTCCATACTCAGGGCGTGAACATGACTTTGCTGGCGGCGACGTCGGAGGGCGGCGGTGCCGCCCTCGACCAGGTGATCGGTTTGTCGGCCGCCGGTGCCGTGGTCACGGCGGCGCTGCTGTGGATCGGCTACCAGCACCGCACGCGCCGGATCACCTGGCTGAACAATGTTGCGGTCCGGCTCGGCCATCGGTTCAGCCGACCGCCGTGGGTGGCCCTGCAGATCCTCATGTTCACTGCGACGCTGATCTGCGCGCTGTTCGGCTTCATCTGGGACGTCAGTCTGCATATCGGTAAGGGCCGGGACTCGGGTCCCCTGGCCAACCCGGCGCACTATTTCATCCTGGTGGGCTTGTTCATGTTGTTCATCGCCGGAGTGTCGGCGGTGGTGCTGCCCTACGAAAAGCCGGGCTCGGCCGCCGTCCGGATCACCCGGACTTGGTTCGCGCCCGTCGGTGGGCTGCTGATGACCGCGTGCGGCCTGTATGCACTGATCGGCTTCCCACTCGACGACGTGTGGCACCGGATCTTCGGCCAGGACGTCACCCTGTGGGGCCCGACGCACCTGATGCTGATCGGTGGGGCCGGTCTGTCCCTGATCGCCGTGCTGTTCCTCGAATACGAGGGCCGCCGCGCCATGGCCGCCGGGGGTCAAGCCCCGCCACCCGACGGCATCGGAATCAGATTCCTGCGCTACCTGTCTTTCGGCGGCCTCGTCGTCGGATTGTCGGTCTTCCAGATCGAATATGACTTCGGCGTCGAGCAGTTCCGGTTGGTGCTGCAGCCCATGATGATTGCCGCGGCGGCGGGCCTGGCTCTGGTGGCGGCCCGGGTCGTGCTCGGCCCTGGAGCCGCCATCATCGCCGCGATCCTGTCGGTGGCTCTGCGTGGCCTGGTCGCCTTGGTGGTGGGCCCGGTGCTGGGCGCGCCGATCAGCTGGTTCCCGCTCTATCTCGGCCCAGCCATTGTGGTGGAGCTGTTGGCGCTCACGCCATTGCTCAAGCGGCACATCGTATTCGGTGCAGTGGCGGGCCTCGGCGTGGGCACCGTCGGGCTGTGGCTGGAGTCATTCTGGATCGCGGCGGTGTACCACTACCCGTGGCCCACCAGTATGTGGGGTCAGGCGCTGATGATCTCGGTACCCGTGGCCATCCTGATGGGTGTGTGCGGCGCAATGTTGGCCATGGTTCTGACGGGAACGCCCCTACCCCGACCTGCTGTCGGCATCACCTGCGTCGTGCTCACGGTGCTAGCGATCGGTGGCGCAGTGGCGACGGGGTTGCGCACCGAGGTGCCTCACCACGCCGGCGCATCCATCGCGTTGACCGATCTGCCTGCCGATCAGGGGCAACGCATGGTCACCGTCGACGTGCGGATCGCGCCCAGCGACCTGATCAGCGAGGACCCCGAATGGGTGGCGATCTTGTCGTGGCAGGGCGGGTTGGCGAATGACCGCGGACTGGTGATCGACCGGTTGGAGAAGGTCGGGCCCGGTGAATACCGCTCGACGCGACCGATTCCGGTCTGGGGCAGCTGGAAGACCCTGCTGCGGGTGCAGGACGGTGCCACGATGGCCGGCGTGCCGATCTATCTCCCCGATGACCCGGGCATCGGTGCCGAAGGCGTTGCGGCGGAACAGACTTTCACCCGTGACTTCGTACCGGAGATCACGATCCTGCAGCGCGAGCGTAACTTCAACCATCCGACGTGGTTGTTCACCGCGGCGTCCTTTGTCGTCCTGTTCTGCACGCTGGCCCTGATCGCCGCCCTGACGTGGGGCGGCGGCAGGATCAACCGAAGCGATGCGGACACTGCGGATCTGGCTCCCGGCCAACCTAAGGTGCAACCGCGCGCGTGACCGATCCGTCCGGCGTGACATACCTGGCCGACCACACCCTGCTGCTGGCCCTGCCCGCACTGGCGCCTGCGGTGGTGATCGCCGGTGTGGTGCTGTTCGTGGCCGTACGTGATCGGCGCCGCGGTGACGACGACGAAAGTGATGAGACGACTTGATGATCCGTATCGCCGCTGCCATTGGGATCACCGTGCTCGCTGTGGGCTGCGGGGCGCACAGCGAGCAGACATCCTCGTCGACGGCGCAGGCGCCGGCAACGCAAGCCAGTTCGGCGTCGGAGGCCCCAGGCACGGTCATCGACATCACCGTCGCGGGTGGCACGGTCACGCCGGTCAACGCCGAACTGAATGCGACGGTGGGGCGGACGATCACGCTGCGCGTCGACAGCGACGCCGAGGACGAACTGCACGTGCATTCCGTACCCGAGCACACATTCGAGGTGGCCGCCGCGCCCAGCCAGACGTTCGAGTTCACCGTCGACGTCCCCGGGCGCGTCGAGATCGAACTGCACCACCTGGGGCGCACGGTGGCGACCCTCCAAGTGCGACCGTGACGGTCCTGGCACACGGTCTGGGTGGTTCCACCGATCTGCCGATCCCGTACACCTACGCGCTCATCGGTGCGGCGTGGGCGCTGACCCTGACCTTCGCCGTCGTCGTCCTGGCTTGGCGGACAACACGTTTCGACCCTCGGCGCGCCGGCAGACGGCTGCCGGCGTGGGTGGCCACCGTGGTGGACGCGCCGGTCACCCGGTGGATCGTCGGGCTGGCCGGGCTGCTGTTCACGGCATGGGTGATGATGGCGGCTCTGCTCGGCCCTCAGAACGACGAGAACGGGCTGCCCGGAACGTTTTACGTGTTGCTCTGGGTCGGCCTGGTGGCGGCCTCGGTGCTGTTCGGTCCGGTCTGGCGGGTGATCTCGCCGCCGCGGACGGTGTTCCGCATGATCGACGGCCGGCGCTGGGCGGGCGGGCGCGGCTACCCCGAGTCGTGGGGGTACCGACCCGCCGCGTTCGGGTTGTTCGCGTTCGTCTGGCTTGAACTGGCCAGCCCGGACCCGGGGTCGCTGACCGCCATCAAACTTTGGCTGCTGGCCTACACCGTGCTCGTGTTCGGCGGCGCCGCGCTCTTCGGGACGCGGTGGTTTGCGCGCGCCGACCCTTTCGAGGTGTACAGCATGGTGGCCTCGCGGCTGTCCCCGATGCGCCGCGACGAGGCCGGGTTCTTGACCGTCGGCAACCCCTTCGATCACCTGCCGACGCTGCCGGTGCGGTCCGGCACCGTCACGGTGCTCGCGGTGCTGTTGGGCTCGACGGCCTTCGACAGCTTCTCGGCAATGCCGCAGTGGCGGGGTTTCGTCGACGGGCTGGCCTCGGGTCAGGCGGGTGCGACGTTCATCCGGACTTGTGGGCTGGCGGTGTTCGTCGCCGTCGTCGGCATCACGTTCACCGTTGCGGCCCGCGCCACCGGGGGCGTGGACCGCGACCGGCGCCGCCTGCTACCGGGTCAGCTGGCGCATTCCCTGGTGCCGATCGTGCTCGGCTACGTGTTCGCGCATTACCTGTCATATCTGATCGAACGCGGTCAGCAGACGGTGATCCGGCTCGCCGATCCGCTGGGCCACGGCTGGACGCCGCTGGGCCTCGGCGATGCCGACGTCAACTATGTGCTGTCGATGCATCCCTCGGTGCTCGCGACCATCAAAGTCGCCTGTGTGGTGCTGGGCCACGTCGGCGGGGTGGTGGCCGCGCACGACGCCGCGTTGCGCCTGCTGCCCAGGGGGCATCAGATCACCGGTCAGCTGGCCATGATGCTCGTGATGGTGGCCTATACCTTCACCGGCCTGTACCTGTTGTTCGGCGGCTGACAAAGTCGTCGATAAGCAAACACCGTTAAGGTGCTGCGATGTCGTCGACCGAACGCCCCGCCGAACCATTCCCGTTGGGAATGGCGCTGCTGGTCGCCGGCGCGCTGTTCATGGAGATCCTCGACGCGACCATCATCACCCCGGCCATCCCGCTGATCGCCGCGTCGTTCGGCGTTGCGCCGGTGGACGTCAACGTGGCGATCTCCGCGTACCTGGTGACTGTGGCGGTGCTGATCCCGGCCAGCGGGTGGATGGCCGACCGGTTCGGCATCCGCCGGGTGTTCATCGCGGCGATTGCCGTGTTCACGCTGGCGTCGGTCGCGTGTGCGCTCAGTGTGTCGTTGCCGATGCTGGTCGGTGCGCGTGTGCTGCAGGGCGTCGGTGGCGCGATGATGGTGCCCGTCGGGCGGCTGGCGGTGTTGCGCTACTCCGGCAAGTCGGACCTGGTCCGCGCCATCGCGTTGTTGACCTGGCCTGCGTTGACTGCGCCGGTCATCGCACCGGTGCTCGGCGGCGCGATCGCCACTGTCGGGTCGTGGCAGTGGATATTCCTGGTCAACATCCCCATCGGTGTCGTCGGATTCCTGCTGGCTCTCAAGCTCATTCGTGGTCAGTCGGCGCCGTCGACACGGCCGCTCGACTGGCGCGGGATGATCCTGCTCGGACTCGGGATCTCCAGTGCATTGATCGCGCTGGAACACATCCGCGTCTCCGGCACCGACTGGCCGGTGGTCGCGATCGGAGGCGGCCTCGCCGTCGCGGTGTTCGCCGGCGCGCTGTGGCATCTGCTTCACTCACCGTCGCCGCTGGTGCAGCTTCGGGTACTGCGGGTCCGGACCTTGCGGATCACGGTGTCGGCGGGATCGGTCTACCGCATGGTCATCACGGCGGTGCCGTTCCTGTTGCCGCTGCAGTTCCAGCTCGAGTTCGGCTGGACGCCGTTTGCGGCCGGGGCCATGGTGGCCGCCCTGTTCCTGGGCAATCTGACCATCAAGCCGTTCACGACACCGCTGATGAGGCGGGCCGGGATCAAACGCGTTCTCCTGATCAACGGTGTGGCGTCGGTGGGTTGCTTCGGGCTGTTGGCTTGGCTGAACCCGGATCTGCACGTCGTCGTGATCGCGGTGATCCTGTATGTGAGCGGGGCACTGCGCTCGATCGGTTTCACCGCCTACAACACCCTGGCCTTCTCTGATGTCGACGGTTCGGATCTGACGCACGCCAATACCCTCAACGCCTCGGTGCAGGAACTCGCAGCCGGCCTGGGCATCGCCGTGGGCGCGCTGATGCTCAGCGTGCTGTCGTCCTACCCGGTGACCTACCTCGTCCTCGGCGCGGTGATGGCGTTGACGATCCTCGAGACGTTGCGGCTCCCCGGGGACGCGGGGGCCCATGTCAGCGGTGGGCGACGGGGCTGACGGATCTCACTACAGTGGATGACATGGCCAGGAAATATGCGACCGCCGACCACGTCGACCTCGCCGGACTGCTCGACTTCGTCGGGCCACGACATCACATGGTGCTCACGACCTTTCGGGCCGACGGTGGCCTGCAGAGTTCACCGGTCAGCGGTGGTGTCGACGCCGAAGGCCGGCTCGTGATCGCGAGCTACCCGCAGCGCGCCAAGAGTGTGAACGCCGCGCGCACCGGCACGGCCAGCGTGACGGTGCTCTCCGATGAGTTCAACGGGCCCTACGTGCAGGTCGATGGTGACGCCGAGGTGATTGCGCTACCTGAGGCCGTCGAACCGCTGGTGGATTACTTCCGGGCGATCGCCGGTGAGCACCCCGACTGGGACGAGTATCGCCAGGCGATGGTCGACCAGGGCAAATGCCTGATCCGCGTGACGCCGCGCCGCTGGGGGCCGATCGCGACCGGTGGCTTCCCGCCGCCGGAGTGACCCGGGGAGCTACCCGTCCAGCCGGGCACGGGCGTCCTCGACGTCCCGTTCGGCGGCGTCGTGGGCGTCCGAGGCCTTCGTCGCGGCCTTTTGCGCAGCCCGGAGTTGCCGCTCGGTGGCCGCCAGTGCCCGGCGGGCCTGCTCGTGAGCCGCCTCGGCGTCGGCCAGCTCTGCTGTTCGGTCCGAAAGAAGCTGTGCAGCATCGGCTTCCGTCGCCTGTGCGGCAACCAGTGCGGCACGCAGGGATGCCTTCTCGTCGACCTTCGGCGCGGCAGTCGACTCGGTCGCAGCGTCCTCAGTCGGCAGGTCGCCTCCGAATCCCGACCAGCGTTCGGCCTTCGCCAACCGACCCAGGCGCGACATGACGTCAGCGTCGGCGACCGCAGCCTGGAAGGTGCCCGCCACGTCATCGCGCAGCGCAGCGCTCGGGTCGCTCACCCCCGCGGCGGTCAAGGCGTCGGCGGTCAGATGTTTGACCAGCACCCGCTGGTGGGTCGAGAGCTCTCTGATCCGCGCACCATTGAGCTCGGCCTGCGCGCGGCGCAATTGCTCACCCAGTTCGCCGAGCCGCGTGCGGGCCTCGCGATCGTGGAGTACCAGTGCGTTCACCACCCAGGCCGCGGTGGTCGGCTTGCGCGCCGCTCCGATGACCTTGGCCGCGTCCTGGTCTCCGCGGCGCTTGGCATCGGCCACCAGCCGGGTGCGCAGTGCGGTGAACTCCTCGGGGCGCGCGGCGTACAACTCGTCCAGCTCGTCATCGGCCATCTCGCCATCATCGTCGTCGCATAGCCTGACGTGGACGGGAGGGAGCCATGACGTCCGATCCGACCAGGTTGGGTCTCCGGCAACGCGACGCGGTGACGTGCGGGCCTACCGTCGCCATCATCGGTGCGGCGCTGCTGGATCGCTCGTACGCTGCGCGGCTCGACGACCCCGGCTGGTTCGACAACGAACAGTCCCGGCTGCATCGCAACCTGAACCGGCTGTGGCCGCGCGCGCTGGGCACCACGCCCGTCGCGATGGCGCGCGCCCTGTCGCGGCACAGTCGGATCCCGTACCGCTGGCGGCCTACCCACATCCGCCGTGACCGGCTGCTCGACGTCCGTGAAGCCGTACTCCTGGGCTATCCCGTGGCGATGCTGGTCGGGCGGTTCGTCCCGCGGCACTGGGTGCTGCTGTTCGAGACCGACGCGATGCCCGAATTCCGCTGCTATGAACCGTCTTCCGGGATGGTGCGGCGGATCCCGGCGGACGCCATCCGGCATGCCGCGGTGGCCGGGGTCGGTTTCCCTCGCGCGTTCGCGTTCGTTCTGCCGACTCGGCGGCTCTGAAACGGCGTGGTGTCAGCCGAGGTTCGCCGCGATGGCATCGAACGCAGCGATGGTGGGGAACAGCTTCGAGGCGTCCTGCGGCAGTGGCCAGCTGGACAGTTTGGCTGCCACGACGTTCGCGGCGCGGTTGACGTAGATCATCTGACCGTGGATGCCGAGGCACACCAGTACGTTGTCACCCGGATACGGCAGCCAGCACTGGTTGCGGTACATGCCGCCGGGCATCCGGTTGTCTCCGGGGCTGGCGGCGAAGGCCTCGCGTGAATCGGGACCGCCGGCCAAGGTGTCGGCGACCCATGCCGGTGACAGCACCTGCACGCCGGTCGCGGACACTCCGCCGGTGGCGTACAACGTCCCGAACCGGACGAGGTCGCGCAGGCAGGCGTTGATCCCACCGTCGAACATGCCGGTGCCCACCGAGTCGACGCCGATGGAGGCGTCGTGCTCGGCGCCGATACGGCTCCACAGCAGATCGGACATCAGTGCCGGCATCCGGACTCCGGCCGCCGCTTCGCACACCCAGCCGAGGATGTCGGTCTCGCAGGACCGGTACAGGAACGGCCCGCCGTGCGGCGTCTCCTGGCGGAGCGTGACGAGAAAGTCGTACATGGTGGTCGGCAAGCCGGCCACCGTACGCGGGGCCCAGCCGATCGCCTGCTCGATGAGGCGCACCTCAGCCATCGGGTCCAGGTACTCCTCGGAGAACTTGATCCCGGAACGCATGTCGAGAATGTTGCGGACGGTCGCGCCGGCATAGCCGGACTGCGCCAACTGCGGGACGTAGCTCGTGATCTCGGCGTCGACGTCGATGGTGCCCGCGCCGACGAGTGCTCCCGCGACGGTGCCCACCAGCGATTTGCTCACCGACATCAGCAGGTGGGAGGTATCGGGCAGCATGCCGCTGTAGTAATGCTCCTCGAGCACCTTGCCGTGCTGTGTGACGATCCAGCCGTCGGTCGCCGTGGACGCCATGACGTCGCCGACGGTGCGGTTCTTCTCGTGCTGCGCGTCGAAGAACGGGATCTCCACCAGCTCACCCGGCGCCTCGGCGAACTCGGCCACCGGGCCGGTTCCTCGCGAAATGGTGGCGACCGGGAGGAACTGTGCGACGTTCTGGAAGGCCCAGTGCAGCTGAGAGGCCGATTGCCAGTTGTCGAGTGTCAGTTCCGACGGCACGCGGCCGGGATCGCCGCCGATCACTGTGCCTCCTCAAGCATGCCGGAACGAATATCGCGGCTCATCTCGCCTGAGAACGCGCCGCAGCTACTCGACGACCTTAGCGCGTGACCGCCGAGCCGGTTCCGGCCGCTACTTCACAGCGGGTGTCGACGGTGCCGTGGGCTCGGCGATCGGCGTGCCCGCGTACTCCGCGCGGATCGAGTCGATGAGGTGACGGGCACGGATGGCCAGCGCCGATTTGCCCCCCGAGTCGACCTGCAGTCTTCCCTTGGTCACCAGTACACCGAGGTCGGCACCCTTCCATCGGTAGTCGCCCGGTGCGTAGATGCGCAGGAAGAAGGCCTCGGCTTCGTTCTGCAGCTGGTGCCAGTCCAGTGCGGGCCTGCGGAACACCAGCGCGCCGTTACCGTCCAGCGAGTACTGACCGGTGCGTGGGGTGGCGGTGAGCCGCTGCACGATGTCGTCGGTCTCCTTGAGGACCATCTGGCTCCACACGTCCTCCGACGCCAGCTCCTCCCAGCGGTCGTTGATCTCGTCCACGTCGAGGTCGAAGTCGACGTTCATGTATTCGAGGATGTGAAACAGGAACAGTGGGATGTCGGCATAGGCGCCGGCGGTCACATTGGTGATCGACGACGCGCCGCTGATCCGCGGGTTCAGCTCACCCAGGTAGACCTCGCCGGTGTCGGTGTCGACCAGGACGTCGACCTCGAAGAAGCCGCGGTAGCCCTCCTGCGCCAGCCGGTCACCGAGCCTGCGTACCAATGCTGTTGCGGTGCGGCGACTCTCGCCGATGAGGACCTCGGGGTACATTTCGTTGCCACACCACCCGCCCTGATTGGGGGTGAGCTTCTTGTAGCCGATCAACTCGGACATGAACGGTCCGACGATCGTGCCGCAGCGTGTCAGCACCGCCTCGACGGCCACCGGGCGGTTGTTGATCCGGCGCATCACCTTGATCTCTTCACCGATGATGTCGCTGCTGTGCTTCTTCCAGTCGGCCTCAGACGAGATGAAGAACGTCGTCTTGCCTGAGTCGCCGTAGGGTGTCTGCACCACGAGTTCGTCACCCAGACCGGCCTTTTCGGCAGCGTCCTGCAAACCGGCCCAGTCGTCGACCCGGGTGAGCACGTTGGGGACGCTGGGCGCGCCGGCCTCGTTGCCGAGCCTGGTGGTGACGATCTTCGAGTCGAGGTGCTGGCGCAGGCTGGCCGGCGGCAGGATGAGGTCATAGCCGAGTTCTTTGCAGATGTCCTCGGTCTCGCTGTCGAAGAACACCATGGCGATCTTCGGCCGGACACCGCGCGGGGTACCGCTGTCGATGTACGCGCGGACCTCGGGGTTGGTCAGCAGCCAGTTGTTGATCTCCTCGCCGCTCTGAAACTCCTCGTAGGGCTTGTGATTGGGCGTGAACACCCTTGGGTGCGCACCGTCCCAGGCGTCGTAATAGGTCACGTAGGAGAAGTTGCGGACCCAGCGATCCAGGCCCAGGAGGTTGAACGGGGTGGCGCCGAAGAAGTAGATCGGCACGTCGTTGGTCCGGAAGAAATGCCGGACCTCGGAGATGTTCTTCAACCGCCGGCGCGACTGGCTGGCTGCCGGCGCGAACGCGGCGTCGGTGCCCACGCTCACTTCCGCCTTTGCTGCAGCGGCTTTCGCGGCCGGCTTGGTTCGTGGTGCTGCCTTTGCCGTTCGGGTCCCGGCCGCTGGTTCGACTTTCTTGACCGCCTTCTTCACCGCTTTCTTGGCGGCTGGCGCCGCTGCTTTCCTGGTGCGGACGGGGCGATCGGTCATCGCGGATACCTCGCTGTCGAGTGCTTCGGCGGACACCCGACAGTCTTGTCGGTTCTTCGGCGGCGGATGTCCGGTTCCGCGGAATCCGGTCCGGGTCAGTTGGCGGTCAGGCCCTGACTGACCAGACCGGTGCACGCGATGACTGCCGTGGCGGTGATCTCACGGACGTCGCCGCCGTCCTCGACGGTGTGCGCGGTCAACTCCCGCAGGCCGCCGAGCAGGATCAGTGCCAGTGGCCGGGTGACGGTCTGCAGACCTGCGCGGTGGAACCCCGGACTCGACGTGACGTCGACCAGCATGTCGGTGAACCGTTCCATCCCGCGGCGCTGTACCGGCCTGGCGGCGTGCCCGAGTGCGGGGAAGTCGCGGATCCAGGTCAACGACAGCTCCGGTCCGCTCTCGATCACGGTGATGTAGGCATCGACGGCCTGCTCGATCTGCACCCGCCAGTCCGCGTCGGGGTCGACCGCGGCGCGGATGGCCGCGATCATCTCGATGTTGTCGAGTTCGAGCAGCTCCAGCAGGCAGTCGTCCTTACTGCCGAAATGGGCGTAGAACGTCCGCTTGGACGTCTTGGCGTGCCTGACGATGTCGGCGACGGTGGTGTCGCGGTACCCGCGTTCCTTGATCGACTCGGCGAGCCCGGACAGCAGCCGCCCCCGGAACGGATCCTCGCTGTCCGCTGCGATGTCGTCGACGCGTGCAGCGGTGTCGGCTGCCACGGTGGACGTCCTCCCCTACCCTTGCGGTGATTTGGTACTAGCAGGTACCGTACTCCATGAAGTCAATGGTACGGCGCAGTACCAGGCGGGGCTTGGAGGTCCACGAGATGAGCGAAACCACGATCGACCGGACGGCGGGGAACACCTCGTCCGCAGACCATGGTTTCCGCATTCCGCCCACCACGCGGCTGCCCGCGGTGGTCCAGGGTGTGGCCTACGCGTTCCTGCGCAGGCAGTTGATCAACGTGCTGGCGGACAAGTACGGCGAGGCGTTCACACTCAAGGTCCCGGTCTTCGGCAAGGTCGTGGTGATCACCGACCCTGCGCTGGCCAAACAGGTGTACACCGCCAGCACCGACGATCTCGGCAACATCCAGCCCAACCTCAGCCGGGTCTTCGGCCCGGGCTCGGTGTTCGCGCTCGAAGGCGCCGACCACCGTCGTCGCCGCAAGCTGCTCACGCCGCCCTTCCACGGCAAAGCGATGAAAAAGTACGAGGGCATCGTCGAAGAAGAGACGCTTCGGGAGATGGCGTCCTGGCCCGAAGGTAAGGAGTTCGAGACGCTCGAACCGATGATGCGCATCACGCTCAACATCATCCTGCGTGCGATCTTCGGTGCCGACGGAGCTGAACTGGAGACGTTGCGCCGCATCATTCCGCCCTGGGTCACGCTGGGGTCCCGCCTTGCTGTGCTGCAGGCGCCGTCGCGCGATCTGGGTGGCTGGACGCCTTGGGCACATCTCGCGCGCTACCGCCGCGAGTATGACGCCGTCGTCGATCAGCTGATCGACCACGCCAGGTCCGACCCGAGGCTCGACGATCGCACCGATGTGTTGTCGCTGTTCCTGCGCAGCACTTATGAGGACGGCACGCCGATGTCGCGCGGTGAGATCGGCGACGAACTACTGACGCTGCTCGCGGCCGGGCACGAGACCACGGCATCGACTCTGTCGTGGACCTTCGAACGGGTGTCCCGCCATCCCGAGGTGTTGCGCGAGCTGGTAGCCGAGGCCGCAACCGAGGGCAATGAGTACCGCCAGGCGACCATCCTCGAGTCGCAGCGCAACCGCACGGTCATCGACGCCACCGGCCGACGGGTGCTCACGCCGGTGTACGAGCTCGGGCAATGGCGTATCCCCAAGGGGTACTCGATTTCCACGGCCATCGGCCGGATCCACGACAACGCCGACGAATTCCCGAATCCCGAGCGCTTCGACCCGCAGCGGTTCATCGGTCGTCGTCCGAACACCTTCGCGTGGATACCTTTTGGCGGCGGCACCCGGCGGTGTGTGGGCGCCGCGTTCGCCAACATGGAGATGGACGTCGTGTTGCGAACCGTGTTGCGCCACTACACCATCGAGACCACCGGCCGGCCGGGGGAGAAGTGGCACTCCCGCGGTATCGCGTTCACTCCGAAGGACGGCGGTCGGATCACCGTCCGCAGTCGCTGAGGCTCACGGCTGGGCCGGAAACGCCCGGCGGGCGATGATGACGACCGTCATGCCGGCACACATTAGCGCCGCGGCCACCCAGGGCAGGCCGGCGACACCGGTGACCGGTAGCAGCCCGGCGCCGATGGCCGCCCCGCCCGCGATACCGAGGTTCGCCGAGGCGTTGACCCATGCGCCGGCCATTTCCGGCGACACCGCGTGGGTCCGTACGGCGCTCGCCTGATAGATCGATGGCATACCGCCGAAGGCGCCGTTCCAGACGGCGGCCAGCGCCACGACCGCGACCAGTGCCGGGTAGACGGCGCCCAGGATCACGACGGAGGCGATGACGGTGAGCATCACGGTGATCGCGGTCCGTCGCGGGTTGCGATCGAGAGTCTTTGCCGCGTAGAACAATCCGATCAGACCGCACGCGCCGCAGATCAACAGCAGCGGCCCCACCAGCGTGGCCCGGAGGCCGGCCGACAGCAGCATGACACTGATGAACGTGTAGAGCGTGAACTGGCCCAGGTAAGTCAGGGCATTGGACGCGATCACCGCGGCGAGCCTGATCCGGCCGCGACCCGTACCTGTCTCTCGGGGTGGGACGTTCGGGATGGCGGGCAGCAGGCGTGCCACCAGAATCAGGGTGGCCGCCGAGGCCACGGCGAGCACCGCAAACGATGCCCGCCAGCCGACTGCGGTTCCCAACGACGTCGAAAGGGGCACGCCCAGAACAAATCCCGCCGACGCACCACCGGTGGCGATCGCCAGCGCGCGACCGACATAGCCCGCTGACACGAGTCGCGGGGCGTAGCCGATGCACAGCGAGAAGAACAAGGCATGGGTGATGCCGCCGATGGTCCGGCCGACGGCGACCACGGCGAACACCGGGGCCACGGCCACCATTGCGTTGCTCACCGCGTAGCAGAGCAGGGTCGCCAGGAGCAGCGGTTTGCGGCCGAACCTCCTGGTGGCGATCGTCAACGGAACGGCCAGGGTGGCGACCATCACCGCGTAGAGCGTCACGAGCAGGCCGGTGACCGAATCCGCGACGCCGAATGCCTTCCCCATCGACGGCAGTAGTCCGACCGGGAGCATCTCGGTGGTGACGGCCAGGCATGACGCCGCCGCCAGCGACAGCAGTGCCGGCAGATGGGGCCGCAGGCCCTGGTCCGCGGCGTGGTCGACGGTCTGGGAGGTCACGTCGGTGAATATACTCAGATGGCGAGTTTAATCAACTGGAATATTGAGGCCATGGCACAGGAGCATCGGTCCGCGGCGCAGCTGCGCTGGTTCGGTGCTGCTCAGTTGCTCGCGCTCGTGCGGGCAGAGCCCGGTATCACCCGGGCCGCAGCGGCTGGGCGACTCGGAATCGGTACGGGTGGGGCTGCCGATCTGGTGGCCAGGATGCGTCGCGTCTGCCTGCTCGACGAGACTCCCGCGCCGGTACAGGGTCGTGGCAGGCCGACGACGGTGCTCGGGCCGCATCCCGATGGACCGTTGGTGTTGGCCGCCGAGCTGCGGGCTGGGGACTGGAGGCTGGCCGAGGCCGGTATCGACGGCACGCTGCGGGTGCTCACCCAGGGCAGTCGTACCCGCACGGGGCATGCGCGGGTACTGGCCGACATTGCGGGTGTGATCACCGACGCGTACCACCAGAGCGACGGTCGGGTGCGGGCCGTCGCGGTGTCGGTGGCCGGCACGCTCAGTGATTCCCGGGTCGTCCAATTCACCACACGTGGCTGGCGGGACACCGACCTGACTTCGCTGACAGCCCAACTGCCGGTGGATGTTCCGCTCCTGCTCGGTAACGACGCCACCCTGGCCGGGCTCGCCGAGGCCCGCTCGGGTGTGGCGCGCGATGCCGCCACCGTGCTGCACCTGATCATCGCTGTGGGCCTGGGCGGCACGCTGGTGGTCAACGGCGAACCCGTGACTGGGGCGCACGGTGCGGCCGGCGAATACGGCCACGTGCCGTTCGGCGATCCCGCGGTGGAGTGTCCCTGCGGCGCCCGTGGATGCTGGGATCTGTCGATCGATGGTCGGGCATTGGCGCGTCAGCTCGGCGACGACGCCCCCGCCGACCCGGAGGGCTACGCGCGGGAGCTGCTGGCGCGTGATCCGGCTGACGGCAGGACGCGCGCGGCCATCGACGCTGTCAGCGCCGCGCTGGGGCGCGGTGTCGGCGGCCTGGTCAACCTGCACGACCCCGACGTCGTCACCCTTGGTGGCCTGGCCCCCATGCTCCGCGGGGCCGCCGGCGAGGCGTTCGACACCGCTTACCGTGACGCTTTGATGGCGTTCCGGAAAGAATCGGCGCCACCGGTGCGCGACGGTGTGCACGGCGACGAGGCGCCACTGGTGGGTGCCGCGACACTGGCGCTCGACCATGTCACGGCCGAGGCCGCGCTGGCCGCCTGGGCGGCGCGGCTGGGTGACGTGTCCTAGGCGTTGCCGTTCGACCAGTTCGGATCGCGTCCGATGAATCCCACGAGGCGGGTGACAGCGTCGGCGTCGGGTGCCACCGGCACCGCGGGTCCGTACTGGCCCGATGACCGCAGCAGACTTTCGATCTCGCCCATGCCGGCGAGCAGATGCTCTGCGAATTGCGTATCGAGTTCGGGCACACCACCGTTGGCGGTTACCAGATCCCAGGTGTGCATGTACACGTCGGCGGTGTAGAAGCGGTCCACCGCATCCGCCAGCCGGTGTGTGCCCGCCATGGGGTGGCTGAAGGACTGGTCGGCGCCAGGGCTGTCCAGCAGTTGCTGGATGGATTGACGGTGGGCGCGCCATGCGGCTACCGGGCTGTCTGCTGGCGGTGGGATATCGGGGAGCTGCGTGCCGCCGGCCGCCAGAAATCCCCGCGACCATTCGATCAGGTGGGTCACGATATCGCGGGTGACCCACCCGTCGACCGGTGTCGGCGAGTCCCAATCACGCACGGCATCAAGATGATCGCCGAAATCTGCGCTGACCGCCCGATGCCGATCCGCGCTGGCGAGATCGAGTAGTCGCATCTGCGCGCTCAGACGTCACCGCCGGCGACCAGTGCATCGAGCTTGGCGTAACCCTCGTTGACGCCGACCTCCATACCCGATGCCAGCCAACCGTCGCGACCCTCGAAACTGTCCACGAGCGACTGCGCATGCATGCGCGTGCGACCGTCGCCGAGATCTTCGAACCGCAGCGTCTCCAGCGAGACGTCGTCGGGCATGCCCTCCCAGGTGAAGGTCTGCACGATTTTGTCCTCACCGACGGTGTGGAAGCAGCCTCGGAAGGCGTGATCCTCGCCGTTGTGGGTCGAGATATAGCGCCACGATCCGCCGTTGCGCGCATCCCATTCGACGATGCGGCTCTGCAGGCCATGGGGCCCCACCCATCGGACGAAAAGCTCCGGGTCGGTGTGCGCGCGGATCAATTGCGCTGGCGTGGCGGTGAAGTCACGCGTGATGCGGATGATCGGCAGATTCTTGTCGGCCTCGATCACGGCCTCGGTGAATGCGGTCTTGTTCATGACGCTCTGCCCTTCCTCGGTATCGGTTTCTTCGCTTCGTCATTCATCTCCGCCAGCACTGCATCGAGGCGCTGATACCGCTCCTCGGCCTGCCGGCGGTAACGCTCGATCCACTTGGTCATGAGGTCGAACACCTCCGCTTCCAGGTGCACCGGGCGAGTCTGTGCGGCGCGGGTCCTGGTCACCAGGCCGGCGTCCTCGAGCACTTTGAGATGCTTGGACACCGCCTGCATGCTGACGTCATACGGCTCGGCCAGCTGGCCTACCGTGGCATCGGCGACCGTGAGCCGAGCGACCATATCGCGGCGGGTCGGATCGCTGAGTGCCGCAAACACTTTGGACAACTGATCGGACATATCCGCTTCCTCAACCCTTTGGTTGAGTACGAGTCTGCTTGTTCCATGCGGCGTTGTCAACCTTTTGGTTGAATACATGTCTCCGAGTGTGCGGTCACTGCGAAAAGCGGCGCCGGAAATCGCACTGACCGCACGCTGGGCGGCCTGTGCAACGTTGTGCGCGCGCACCGACGTTCGAAAGCACACTCGGCTGATGACGGAACCGTTCATCGGGAGCGAGGCCACGGCATCCGGCGTCATCGGCCTGTACGCATTGCGGAGCCGGTACACCGCGGTCTACCCCGACGTCTACCTGCGCCGCGACACCGAGCTCACCGCCACGATGCGCGCTCGGGCGGCGTGGTTGTGGTCCCGCCGCGCCGCAGTGGTGGCGGGCAGGTCGGCGGCGGCGCTGCACGGCGCAAAATGGGTCGACGCCGATCGCCCAGGCGAACTACTGCACAGCAACCGTCGTCCGCCGCGCGGCATCGTGACATGGTCGGACACCGTCGCCGACGACGAGATTGTGACGATCGCAGGTATGCGAGTCACCACGCCTGCCCGCACCGCACTCGACTATGCACGCCGTTACCGTCTCAACGAAGCCGTCGCGGCCATGGACGCGCTCTGCAACGCGACACGCCTCAAACCGGCCGACATCGAACTGCTGGCGTCGCGCCACGCAGGCAGCAGGTTCATCCGAAGAGCGCGTCGCGCCATCGATCTCGTCGACGGCGGCGCACAGTCACCCCGTGAGACGTGGTTGCGGCTGCTCATCATCGAGGCCGGATATCCCCGACCGCAGACGCAGGTCCCGGTGTACAACGAATTCGGTGTGGTGATCGCCCACCTCGACCTCGGCTGGAAGCACCTGCACCTCGGCCTCGAATACGAAGGCGCGCACCATCGATTGACCCGCGAACAGCTGGACTACGACATTCGCAGACACGAGGAGATCCGCGAGGCGGGTTGGCATGCGATCCGGGTGACGTCGATGGACACCCCGGCGGGAATCCTCGGCAGGCTTGAAGCGGAGTGGCAGCGTCGAGTGTGCGCGTAGTGCGAAAAAGAGGCTGAGAAATCGCAGTGAACGCACGTTCGGCGCACATGAAAAAGCGCCGCCGTAGCGCCAGCGCGGAGAAACCGGAAGAACGCACTGGCGCCAGGCGGCGCCGGATCAAGCTAGACGGTCTCGCGTTTGGGCAGTTTCCAGCCCGCCCGCGGGAAGTGGCAGGTGTAGCCGTTGGGGTAGTGCAGCAGGTAATCCTGGTGCTCGGGCTCGGCCTCCCAGAAGTCGACCGCAGGCGTCACCTCGGTGACCACCTTGCCCGGCCACAGTCCCGACGCGTCGACGTCGGCAATGGTGTCGAGCGCGACTTTCTTCTGCTCGTCGTCGGTGTAGAAGATCGCCGACCGATAGCTGGTGCCGACATCATTGCCCTGACGATCCTTGGTGGACGGATCGTGAATCTGGAAGAAGAACTCCAAGATGTTGCGATAGTCGGTCTGCGACGGATCGAACTCGATCTCGATCGCCTCGGCGTGGCCGGGATGATTCCGGTACGTCGGATGATCGTTCCTCCCGCCCGTGTAACCCACGCGGGTGGCCACCACTCCAGGCTGCCTGCGGATCAGATCCTGCATGCCCCAGAAGCAACCGCCGGCCAGGATCGCGGTCTGAAAGTCGCTCACTTGTCCTCCTTGGTGAACAGGCCCTTGTACTCGCCGTAACCCTCGGCCTCGAGGTCGTCGAGATGGATGAATCTCAGCGAAGCCGAGTTGATGCAGTAGCGCAACCCACCGTCTGCGGCCGGACCGTCGTTGAACACATGGCCAAGGTGGCTGTCGCCGCCCGACGAGCGCACCTCGGTGCGGATCATCAGGTGGCTCAAGTCGCGCTTCTCCACGACGTTGGCGGCGTCGACCGGCTTGGTGAAGCTGGGCCAGCCCGATCCGCTGTCGAACTTGTCGACCGAGGCGAACAACGGCTCACCGGACACCACGTCCACATAGAGCCCGGGCTCGTGGTTGTCCCAGTACTCGCCGGTGAACGGCGCCTCGGTCCCGTTCTTCTGCGTCACCCGGTACTGCTCAGGGTTCAGCGCCGACACGGCCGAGGGGTTCTTGTTGTAGGTCTTGGAGGTCATGGGTGGAAACCTGGTTCCTTCCTTCATTCGGTACTGGTTATAACCTCAAGTGGCCTTCAGATAGTTCCTGTTGTGACGCTCGACAAACCTCGATAGAACGTGTTCTAGTTCTGAGGTGACAACTCAGGTCTTCACCCGCGACGAGCTGGTCGAGGCGTTCGACACGTTCGAACAGACCGTCGCTGCGGCGGCCCGCACCCACGACTGGGACGCCTGGGTTCAGCACTACACCGATGATGTCCTCTACATCGAGCATGCCGCAGGCACCATGCACGGTCGCGACGAGGTGCGCACCTGGATCCGCCGCACGATGCTCACGTTCCCCGGTAGCTACATGACCGCGTTCCCGTCGCTGTGGAGGGTCTACGACGAGCCGACCGGCCGCGTCATCTGCGAGCTGGACAACCCGATGCGTGATCCCGGAGACGGCACGGTCATCAGCGCCACCAACATCTCGATCGTCACCTACGCCGGCGACGGCCAGTGGTGCCGTCAGGAAGACATCTACAACCCGCTGCGGTTCGTACAGGCGACCCTGAAGTGGTGTCGCAAGGCCAAGGAACTGGGCACGCTCGACGACGAGGCGGCGGCCTGGTTCGAGAAATACGGAACGGTCCGATGACCAAGCTCGTCATCGGCGCCAACGGGTTCCTGGGTTCCCATGTGACCCGCCAGCTCGTGGACGCGGGTGAGGACGTCCGGGTGATGGTGCGCCCCAACTCCAACACCGTCAGCATCGACGATCTCGAGGTGACGAGGTTCGTCGGCGACATCTTCGATCTCGACACGGTGCGCGCGGCCATGACGGGCTGCGATGCCGTCTACTACTGCGTCGTCGACACCCGCGCCTGGCTGCGCGATCCAGCGCCCCTGTTCCACACCAATGTCGACGGGTTGCGCGGCGTCCTCGGCGTCGCCGCCGAACTCGCAACCGCCGGCACGCTCGCGAAGTTCGTGTTCACCAGCAGCTACTCGACAGTGGGGCGCAGACGCGGGCGGGTGGCCAGCGAAGCCGATGTCATCGACCCGCGCAAACTCACCGCGTACGTGCGGTCCCGCCTGATGGCCGAGAACCTGGTGCTGCAGTACGCCCGCGAGCGTGGACTGCCCGCGGTCGCACTGTGTGTCGCGAGCACCTACGGGCGGGGCGACTATGGCATGACGCCGCACGGCGCACTGATCGCCGGAGCCGCGTTCGGAAAGCTGCCGTTCGTGTTCGACAAGATCGCGCTGGAAGCCGTGGGTGTCGAGGATGCGGCGCGTGCGCTGATCCTGGCCGCCGAGCATGGCAGGCCGGGGCAGCGGTACCTGATCTCAGAACGGATGATCAGCAACCGCGAGGTGGTCCGGATTGCCGCGGCAGAAGCCGGGACGCCCGTTCCGCGACGCTCCATCCCGGTGCCGGTGCTCTACGCCATGGGCGCCCTCGGTTCGTTCAAGGCGAGGTGGCAGAGCAGCGACGAGCGGCTGACCATCGAGTCGGTCCGCCTCATGCGCGCCGAGGCCGAAGTGGACTGCAGCAAGGCCAGAAACGAACTGGGTTGGCAACCGCGACCGGTCGAGGAGTCGATCCGGGAGGCCGCGCGGTTCTGGGCCGACATGCGGGCCGCCCGTCGCAGAACCAAGGCCTGACCAGTGAGTGTCGTTGAACCCGCTGTGGCATGTACTCGTGTTCACAACATGGGCCGGGCTCGATCGTGGATCGCTTCGATTGCGATCGTGGGTGCGGTGAGCACGGGATGTGCATCATCGGAACCGGCCCAAGCTCCGACGACGCCCGCAGGCCCTCCCGTCGCCGAGATCACCATCGACAACTTCACGTTCAACACGCCGACGTCAGTGCCCGCCGGGGCCACGATCTCGGTGAAGAACAACGACCCGGCCGAGCACTCGGTGACCGCAGACTCCGGCGACGCGTTCAACGTCGAGGTGGAGTCCGGGCAGTCGGTGACGTTCACGGCTCCGGCGAAAGCGGGCTCGTATCC
>CAMFLL010000075.1 GCA_945957405.1 uncultured Mycolicibacterium sp.
GCGGGTGTTTGATGGTCGGCTTCCTCACGCCTCGTACCTCGCCGCTTCGTCAGCCGCGGGTGTTTGATGGTCGGCTTCCTCACGCCTCGTACCTCGCCGCTTCGTCAGCCGCGGGTGTTTGATGGTCGGCTTCCTCACGCCTCGTACCTCGCCGCTTCGTCAGCCGCGGGTGTTTGATGGTCGGCTTCCTCACGCCTCGTACCTCGCCGCTTCGTCAGCCTCCTAAACTGGCCCGGTGCGTCTTGTCTTCGCCGGCACTCCGGAACCCGCGCTACCAGCCCTGCGCCAACTGATCACTTCGGCGCGCCATGAGGTGGTCGCGGTGCTCACCCGGCCCGATGCCGTCAGCGGCCGGCGCGGCAAACCCGCACCGTCACCCGTGGCGAAACTGGCTGCGGAGCACGGTATCCCGGTGCTGCGACCGGTCAAACCCAACGGTGCCGAGTTCGTCGCGAAGCTCACCGAACTGGCCCCGGACTGCTGTGCGGTGGTGGCCTACGGTGCGCTGCTGAAACCGGCATTGCTGGAGGTCCCCGCGCTTGGCTGGATCAATCTGCACTTCTCCGTGCTGCCGGCATGGCGCGGCGCCGCGCCCGTCCAGGCCGCTATCGCCGCCGGTGACACCGTCACCGGGGCCACGACGTTCCTCATCGAACCCGACCTGGACAGTGGGCCCGTCTACGGCGTCGTCACCGAGACCATCAAGGCCACCGATACCGCCGGTGTGCTGCTGGAGCGGCTGTCGCAGACCGGCGCGGCGCTGCTGGAGGCCACCCTCGACGGTGTCGCGGAAGGGGCGCTCACACCTGTGGCGCAGTCCTCCGACGGCGTGTCGCTGGCCCCGAAGGTCACCGTCGAGCAGGCCAAGGTGAACTGGGACCTGCCGGCGCATGTCGTCGAACGCAGGATCCGGGCCGTGACCCCGAATCCGGGAGCCTGGACGATGGTGGGTGACATGCGAATCAAAGTGGGCCCGGTCTCCGTCGACACCGATGGGGATCCGCTGCCACCGGGGCAGATCGATGCCGGCCGCCGCGAGGTGCGAATCGGGACCAGCACGGAACCGGTGCGCCTCGGGGACGTACAGCCGCCCGGCAAGAAACCGATGATGGCCGCCGATTGGGCCCGTGGCGCCCGCCTGGACGCCGGGCTGCGTGCCTCATGACCGATCGCAAGCCGCCGCGCGGACGTCGCCTCCGGCCCCTGGACCCGGCCCGCCAAGCGGCCTTCGATGTCCTGCGAGCGGTGTCGACCCGCGACTCCTACGCAAACCTGGCGTTACCGCCGTTGCTGCGCGAGCGCGGCATCACGGGCCGCGACGCCGCGTTCGCCACCGAACTCACCTACGGAACCTGCCGCGCGCGTGGGCTGCTCGATGCGGTGATCGCCAGTGCGGCCGACCGGCCCGTCGACCGGATCGACCCGGTGCTGCTTGATCTGCTTCGGCTCGGCGCCTACCAGCTGCTGCGCACCAGGGTCGAACAACACGCCGCGGTGGCGACGACCGTCGAGCAGGCGAAGGTCGAATTCGATTCGGTCAGAGCGGGTTTCGTCAACGCGGTGCTGCGCGCCATCACCAGACGCGACGAGCAGGCCTGGATTGCCGAGCTGGCGCCCGACGCCACGACCGACCCGATCGGGTACGCGGCGTTCTCGCACGCGCATCCGCGGTGGATCGCGCAGGCATTCGCCGACGCACTCGGCGCCGACGCAGGCGAACTCACGGCGGTGCTGGCCGCCGACGACGAACGGCCCCTGGTCCATTTGGCGGCGCGTCCCGGTGCAATGACGGCCGCCGAGCTCGCAGATGTTGTCTCGGGCGAGATCGGCCGGTATTCGCCGTACGCGGTGTATCTGCGCGGCGGTGATCCCGGCCAACTGGCGCCGGTGCGCGACGGGTTGGCGCTGGTCCAAGATGAGGGCAGCCAGCTGGTGGCCCAGGCCCTGACCAGGGCGACGGTCACCGGAACCGACGGCGGACGTTGGCTCGACCTCTGTTCTGGTCCCGGTGGTAAGACGGCCCTGCTTGCCGCGATCGGGTCCGCGAGCGGGGCCCGCGTCACGGCGGTCGAACCGGCGGCGCGCCGCGCCGACATGGTCGAACAGAACACCCGCGGGCTGCCCGTCGACGTGGTGCGGGCCGATGGGCGCGAAGTCGGCGCGCAGTTGCTCGCCGACGGCGCCGCCGGATTCGACCGCGTGCTGGTGGACGCCCCCTGCACCGGGCTGGGAGCCCTGCGCCGCCGCCCCGAGGCGCGGTGGCGGCGCGCGCCGGGCGATGTCCCCGCGCTGGGCAAACTGCAGCGCGAACTCCTGACGTCGGCGATCGGGATGACCAGACCGGGTGGTGTCGTCCTGTATGCGACGTGTTCCCCGCACCTGGCCGAGACGGTGGGCGTCGTCGCCGACGTGGCGCGTCGCACCGGTGCCTCGGTCACCGACGCCCGCGAGTTGTTCGCACCCGTCGACGGGCTGGGCTCCGGCCCGTATGTGCAGTTGTGGCCGCACCGCCAGGAAACTGACGCGATGTTCGCCGCGGCGCTCACAGTAGGGTGATCGGATGCCAGGTTTGACTGACAGTGCCACGACCGCGCCCCTGATTGCGCCGTCGATCCTCTCTGCCGACTTCGCGCGACTGGCCGACGAGGTCGCCGCCGTGGCGGGTGCAGACTGGCTGCACGTGGACGTGATGGACAACCATTTCGTGCCGAACCTGACACTGGGGCTCCCTGTGGTGCAGAGCCTGCTGCAGGTCACCGACATCCCGATGGACTGTCACCTGATGATCGATGCACCCGAACGATGGGCACCGCCCTACGCCGAAGCCGGCGCCTACAACGTCACCTTCCACGCCGAGGCCACCGACCAGCCGGTGCAGGTGGCCCGCGATATCCGGGCGGCCGGGGCAAAAGCGGGACTCTCGGTCAAACCCGGCACCCCGCTGGAGCCCTATCTGGAGATCCTGCGCGAGTTCGACACCCTCCTGATCATGTCGGTGGAACCCGGATTCGGCGGCCAGAGCTTCATCCCCGAGGTGCTGTCGAAGGTCAGTACCGCCAGGCGCCTCGTCGATGCCGGCGAGTTGACCGTCGTGGTGGAGATCGATGGCGGTATCAACGCCGACACGATCGAGCAGGCCGCCGAGGCGGGTGTCGACTGTTTCGTCGCCGGGTCCGCGGTCTACAGCGTCGGTGAAGATCCCGCCGATGCGGTGCGGTCACTGCGCAGGAAAGCCGCTGCGGCGTCACCACATCTGCGGATATGACACTCGAGGAAGCCATGCGGTCGGCGATCCGGCAGGCCGGTCGGGTCAAGGGCGGCACCTACCCGAATCCGCCGGTGGGCGCGGTGATCCTGGACGCCGACGGCGAGATCGCCGGCGTCGGGGGCACCGAGCCGGTGGGCGGGCCACACGCCGAGGTCATCGCGCTGCGGCGAGCCGGAAATCGTGCCCGCGGTGGCACGGCTGTGGTGACGTTGGAACCGTGCAATCATCACGGCCGTACTCCGCCGTGCACGGAAGCGCTTCTGGCGGCCGGTGTTTCGACGGTGGCCTTTGCCGTGGAGGACCCCAATCCGTTGGCGGCCGGTGGGGCGAGCACGCTGGCAGAGGCGGGTGTCGAGGTGATCGGCGGGATCCTGCGCCGCGAAGTGGCGTTGGGCCCGCTGCGGGAGTGGCTACACAAACAACGCACCGGACGTCCGCACGTGACATGGAAGTTCGCGGGCAGCATCGACGGTCGGAGTGCGGCCGCGGACGGTTCCAGTCAGTGGATCACCAGTGCGGCGGCGCGGGCCGATGTGCATGTACGCCGCGCCGCCGCCGATGCCATCGTGGTGGGAACAGGTACCGTGTTCGCCGACGACCCGAAGTTGACCGCGCGCATACCGGACGGCACGTTGGCCGAGCGCCAACCCTTGCGCGTCGTGGTCGGGATGCGCGAGATCTCTTCGGAATCCAATGTGCTCAACGATGATTCGCGTACGATGCTGATCCGCACGCACGACCCGCACGAGGTGATCCAGGCGCTCGGCGACCGCACCGATGTCCTGATCGAGGGCGGGGCGACGCTGGCGTCCGCATTCCTGCGGGCCGGCGCCGTCGATCGCATCCTGGCCTACGTCGCGCCCATCATGTTGGGCGGCCCCAACACCGTCGTCGACAGTGTCGGCGTCACGTCGATCGGCCAGGCTCTGCAGTGGCGGTTCGACGGTTTCGAGCAGGTGGGACCAGACCTGCTCCTGAGTCTGGTCCCGGCGTGACCGCGCTGCAGCGCCCCGCGAAGAGCAAGGGTGCGCTGCGGTCGCTCGGCGCGGTGTACGGGGTGCTGCTGATGCTGGTCGGCGCCGGCGGCGTCGCTGCGCACTTCCTGGAATCCGAATCCGCACCATTGGTGCTGCTCGCGTCCTTCACCCCGCTCTTCGTGGCGGTGAGTGCGATCGCATTCGGTACGTTGTTACTCACTGCGCCAAAGGTTTTCGCAGTGGCCGCCGCCGGCGTCCTCGCGGTCGGAGTGGGCACACAGTTGCCGCTCTACCTCGGTGACACCTCGTCGCAAGGCGGCACCGGTCCGCAGGTGCGACTGATGCAGGCCAACATCCTGTTCGGTCATGCGGATGCGGCGTCGTTGGTCGCGACGATCCGCGCCGAGGGGATCGACATCCTGACGGTGAGCGAACTGACCGACGAGGCTGTCCGGCGCCTCGAGGTCGCGGGTCTGGCCGATCTGTTGCCGTATTCGTTTCTGCGCCCCCGCGGCGGTGGTGGCGGCGCGGGTATCTATTCGCGCCATCCGCTGTCCGACGGCGCAGCCATTCCCGGAATGATTCTGGAGAACGTGCACGCAACGGTTGCGGTGCGCGGGGCCGCGCCCACTGAGGTGTACGCGCTTCATCCGATACCGCCGTACCCGGGACCGGTGTCGCGCTGGTCGGCCGAATTGAGCCGTCTGCGTGAGGTTCTCGATGCGCGGCGGTCGCCACTGATCGTCGGCGGCGACTTCAACTCGACCCTCGATCACGGCCAGTTCCGACGGCTGCTCACCGGTGACGGAGCGCGCCCGCTGGTCGACGCCGCCGAATACCTCGGTGCGGGCATTGTCCCGACGTATCCCGCCGGGCGCAGGTTCCCGGCGATCATCGCGATCGACCGGATACTGACACGCGGGAGCCAACCGCTGTCATTTCGGCGGGCTCCGATCGCCGGCTCCGACCATCATGGCGTGATCGGCGACATCCGGTTGTCGCCGTCAGTCTGAGAGGGCGAACGATCCGACGGCCTTGGCGCAGAACGCGGGCAGATCATCGGGTCGCCGACTGGACACCAGCGTGTTGGGTCCGGCGGTGCAGACGGCGACCTCCTGATCCACCCACGTGGCGCCGGCGTTGCGCAGATCGGTCTGCACACTGGGCCACGACGTGATGGTGCGGCCCCGCACCACATCTGCCTCGACGAGCGTCCACGGGCCGTGGCAGATCACTGCGACCGGCTTGCCGGCGTCGAAGAACGACTTCACGAAGGCAACCGCATCGGCATCGGTACGCAGGAAATCGGGGTTGGCGACTCCGCCCGGCAGCACCAGCCCGGCATAGTCCGTGACGTCGGCATCGTCTGCGGCGATATCGGATTCGAACACGTCGGCAGGCGTGAGGTGGTTGAACCCCTGCACTTTCCCCATCTCGGTGGACACCAGGACCGGAGTGCCACCGGCCTGCCGAACCGCCTCCCACGGCGTGGTCAGTTCCACCTGTTCGACGCCTTCCGGAGCAACCAGGAACGCGATCTTCTTGTCTGTCAGTTCAGCCATGCAGTCGGAGTAACCGCGGTGGCGCTGGGCAAACCGGTGTCAGTCGGCGCGGTGACGGGGGAGCTGCTCGGTCGGGTTGTCGGTGCGGTGCGCCGAGAGCACCTGCGTGGCCGTCTCGTCGTCGAGATCCGGGGTGCTCCCGGACTCGTCGGCGTGGGCGTGCCTACCGGCGATCAGCAGGCCGAGCAACGCGCCGACAACACAGACGACGGCCGTGATACCGAAAATCTCGCCGTACTGCATCGCGAACGCCTGCCGGTAGCGGGCCGCCTCGCCGGCGACCTTGGCCGCCAATGACGTTCCGCCCTCGTTCGGTAGCGTCGCCAGGATCTGATTGAAGCGGTACAGGCCCCACGCCGACAGCGCGGCGACACCGACCAGCATGCCCGTCATGCGCGACACCACCACCAGTGACGACGCGATGCCGTGCTGTGGGGCGGGAACCACTCGCAGGGCAGCCGAGGTCAGTGGTCCGATCACCAGGCCGAGTCCGAGACCGGCGAGTGCGAGATCGGTGTCGAAGGCCGGCACCGTGAAGACGACGAGATCGTGCCGCGTCGACAGCACGTCGACGCCCCAGTGGGAGATGAGCCAGTAGGCGAACGCCGCGATCAGCAGCCCGCCGCACGTCACCAACCGGTCACCGATCCGGGTGGCCAGCCAGCCGCCGAGCAGGGCGCCGATGGGAAGGGCGACGAGGAAGCGCATGAGCAGGAACGCGGCCTCGATCTGGTCGTTGCCGAGCACACCCTGACCGAAGAGTTCGACATTGACCAGCGTCACCATCAGCGCGGCACCCGCCGTGAACGACGCGCCGAGTGCGGCCAGGAACGGCAGGAACCGGACCCCGTGCGGGTCGATCAGCTTGGTGGTCGCATACCGCTCCCACAAGAAGAACGCCACGACGGCGACGACCGCGGCAGCCAGCAGCCAGAGCCGCCACGTCGGGACCACTTCGCGGGCACTGGGATTGGGGTTGTACAGGCCGATGACCACCAGGATCAACACGACCGCCAGCAGAACCCCGCCGACGATGTCGACCTTCTCTTTGGGACGGTCGTCTTCCTGCGAGCGCCCGGGGACGCTCAGGTGGATCATCACCATGGCGATCACCGCCAGCGGCACATTGACCCAGAACACGGCCTGCCAGTGGCTGAAAATCGCGACGACGGCGATGCCGTACAGCGGGCCAAGGACACTGCCGAGTTCCTGCGCCGCGCCGATGCCGCCGAGTACGGCCGCGCGCTGCCGCGCCGCCCACAGGTCCGCGGCCAGGGCCAGTGTCACCGGCAGCAGCGCACCGCTCGCGGCACCCTGGATGATCCGGCCGATCACCAGGATGTTCAGATCCGTCGACAGTGCGGTGACGATCGACCCGATGGTGAACCCGGAGAGGGCCACCTGGATCAGCATCTTGCGACCGAAGCGGTCCGAGGCCCGGCCCAACAGCGGCATCGCAGCGATGTAGCCGACCAGATATCCGGTGATGATCGGCGCGACGCGCTGGATCTGGTTGATGGGGATCCCGACATCCGACATGATGTCGCGGATGATCGTGATCACCACATAGGTGTCGAGAGCGCCCAGCAGGACGGCCAGGCCGCCCGCGCTGATCGCGATGCTTCGGTTCGTTGCCGCGCGCATTACACCTGAGGCTTGGTGACGGTGACGGGCTTGTTCCAGTTGGACAGCGTCAGCTGGATCGAATTACCGCTGCTCGGGTCGATCTGGGCCTGGACCAGGTTGTGGTCCCCGTCCTTCTCGATCCAGGCGGTACCTGGAACGGCGTCAGTGACCTTGAGCTGCGGGATCAGCTTGTTGACCGCCTCGGCGCTGACCTTGCCGGTGACCTTGACCGTCTGGACGCCGGCGATCTCCTCGGTCGATTCGGACTTCGGGTCGGTGAAACTGGCGATCATGTTGGCCAGCCCGTTGTCGGGGTTCAGCAGAACCGACGGGTCGTAGATGTCGGCGGCCGGCCCCAGGTCGAGCCAGCTGTCGGGGCTCAGCGAGGCGTACAGGGTGTTGTCGATCACCACCAAGCCGGCGTCGACATCCGATCCCGCCATCGTGATCGTCGCGTTGCCCTGTACCGCAGTGGCGGGGACGTTGGTCAGGTCACCGGTGAGCTTCTTGATGGGCAGGCCTTCGATGGTGCCGTTCACCGTGATGTCGAGGTGGCCGCTCTTGAGGTTCTTGGTTGTCTGGCTGGACTGCTGCAGCAGTCCGGCGGCATCGGGCAGGGTCTCCGACGAGTTGGAGCCCGATGAGCAACCGGCGACGAGTGCGACGGCGGTGCCCAGGGCGGCGATGGCTGACAAGACTGAAATTGACATGCGGGACTTGGGTCGACGCGTCTGCATCCTTGCATCGTAGAGGGTCCGCGGTCGACCGCCTCGGCGCACCGCGGCGTGCAACAACTTACCCAATACGCTGACGGGCGCGTCGATATTGGCTGTGAACAGCGGTTTTCGGGTCATCTGGTCCGGGGTTCACCAGCCCGCCACGCCGACCCTTGGTGCGCCGACCTAGCCTTGATTGTTGTGTTCACCGGAATCGTCGAAGAACTGGGCGAAGTCGTCGGCAAGGAAGACCTCTCGGATGCGGCGCGGTTCGTCATCCGCGGCCCCGTGGTGACCGCCGACGCCGGTCACGGCGACTCGATCGCGGTCAACGGTGTGTGCCTGACGGTGGTCGAAGTGTTGCCGGATGGACAGTTCAGTGCCGATGTGATGGCCGAAACACTGAACCGCTCGAGCCTCGAGCAGTTGGCGGTGGGGTCTCGTGTCAACCTCGAACGGGCCGCCGCGGTGAACAGCCGCCTCGGCGGACACATCGTGCAGGGCCACGTCGACGGCACCGGAGAAGTGTTGTCGCGAACCCCGTCGGAGCACTGGGAGGTGGTGCGGATACTGCTCCCGCGGAATCTCGCCCGCTACGTCGTGGAGAAGGGCTCGATCACCGTCGACGGCATCTCCCTGACCGTCTCGGGGCTGGGCAGCGCCGATCATCAGGATTGGTTCGAGGTGTCGCTGATCCCCACCACTTTGGAGCTGACCACGCTGGGCGCGGCACCCGTGGGTACGCCGGTCAATCTCGAGGTCGATGTCATCGCCAAGTACGTCGAACGCCTGATGAACGAGAAGGGGAAGTAAACCCCGCAATTCGGTGGTTCATACTGGTTGGACGTTGTTTCAACAGGAGGTCTTCCCCGCTGGGGTCAGACCAGAGAAGGTGGCATAGATGACGAGGCTGGACACCGTCGAACGGGCGGTCGCCGATATCGCGGCGGGCAAGGCCGTCGTCGTCATCGATGACGAGGACCGTGAGAACGAAGGCGACCTGATCTTCGCCGCCGAGAAGGCCACTCCTGAGCTCGTCGCGTTCATGGTGCGCTACACCTCCGGCTATCTGTGCGTCCCGCTTGACGGCGACATCTGCGACAAGCTCGGTCTGCTGCCGATGTACGCGGTCAACCAGGACAAGCACCAGACCGCGTACACCGTCACGGTTGACGCGAAAAAGGGTGTGGGAACTGGGATCTCGGCATCAGACCGGGCTACCACGATGAAGCTTCTTGCGGATCCGGAAAGTGTCGCCGACGACTTCTCCAAACCGGGTCACGTCGTACCGCTGCGCGCCAAGGACGGCGGCGTGCTGCGCCGGCCCGGGCACACCGAGGCCGCAGTCGACCTGGCTCGGCTGGCCGGCCTGCAACCGGCCGGCACCATCTGCGAGATCGTCAGCCAGAAGGACGAGGGCGCGATGGCGCAGACCGAGGAACTGCGGGTCTTCGCCGACGAACACGATCTCGCGCTGATCTCCATCGCCGACCTGATCGAATGGCGGCGCAAACACGAAAAGCACATCGAGCGCATCGCCGAGGCCCGCATCCCCACCGCGCACGGCGAATTCCGGGCGGTCGGTTACAAGAGCGTCTACGAGGACGTCGAACATGTCGCGCTGGTCCGCGGTGAGATCGCCGGGCCGCACAGCGACGGGCAGGACGTCCTGGTCAGGGTGCACTCCGAATGCCTGACCGGTGACGTGTTCGGATCCCGCCGCTGCGACTGCGGTCCACAGTTGGACGCCGCAATGGCGATGGTGGCCAGGGAAGGCCGCGGTGTCGTGCTCTACATGCGCGGACACGAGGGGCGTGGGATCGGGCTGATGCACAAACTGCAGGCCTATCAGCTGCAGGATGCCGGTGCAGACACCGTCGACGCCAATCTCAAACTCGGCCTGCCCGCCGATGCCCGCGACTACGGTATCGGCGCCCAGATCCTGGTCGATCTCGGTATCCGGTCGATGCGTCTGCTGACCAACAATCCGGCCAAGCGTGTCGGCCTGGACGGCTACGGCCTGCACATCATCGAGCGGGTACCGCTGCCGGTCCGTGCGAACGCCGAGAACATCCGCTACCTGTTGACCAAACGCGACCGGATGGGCCATGACCTCGTCGGCCTTGACGATTACGGCGATCTGCAAGACGAGGCGATTCAGTTGCCGGGTGACTTCGGCGGTGCCCTGTAATGAGCGGCGCTGCCGGCGTCCCGGAGATGCCCGAACTCGACGCCTCGGGTCTGTCACTGGCCATCGTCGCCAGTACCTGGCACACCACGATCTGCGATGCGCTGCTCGAAGGGTCGCTGCGCGTCGCAAAAGCAGCCGGTGTCGCCGAACCGACCGTGGTCCGGGTGCTCGGCGCCATCGAGATTCCTGTCGTCGCCCAGGAACTGGCCAACACGCACGACGCCGTCGTCGCACTGGGTGTCGTGATCCGGGGCCAGACACCACATTTCGACTACGTGTGTGACGCCGTCACGCAGGGTCTGACGCGAGTTTCGTTGGACGCCGCAACCCCGGTGGCCAACGGCGTGCTGACCACCAACACCGAAGAACAGGCACTGGACCGCGCGGGTCTGCCCGGTTCGGCCGAAGACAAAGGCGAGCAGGCCGCCGCGGCGGCGCTGAGTACCGCGTTGACGCTGCAGGAACTGCGCGCGGCGCGGTGACCGAAACCCGCATGAGCGACGAGACCACCTGGGATGCCGTGCTCCGGCCGCATCTGACACCCATCTTCGCGGTCGGAGCGGCCGTCTTGATCGCCGGGGCGCACATCACGGTCGGGTTCCTGCTGAAGATCAAATCGAGCGGCGTGATCTTCCAGACCACCGACCAGGTTGCAATCGCGCTGTTGGGCGTGGTGATCGCCTGCATTGTGCTGATGTTCACCCGGCCCCGGCTGCGCGTCGGGCCTGCCGGGTTGTCGGTGCGGAACCTCCTGGGCGACAAGCTGGTTCCGTGGAGTGAGGTCGAAGGTGTGTCATTTCACACGGGTGCCCGGTGGGCCCGTGTCGACCTGCCCGACGATGAGTATGTGCCGGTGATGGCGATCCAGGCCGTCGACAAGGGCCGTGCCGTCGCCGCCATGGACACCGTGCGCGAGCTGATGGACAAGTACCGCCCCGCACCGTGACAAGAGCTGTCCGCCGGCGGTACTAATCTGGAGCGGTGCCCGACCCAGCGACCTACCGCCCCGCGCCGGGGTCCATACCGGTCGAGCCGGGTGTCTACCGGTTCCGTGATCCACACGGCCGAGTCATCTACGTCGGTAAGGCCAAAAGCCTGCGCAGCAGGCTGACGTCGTATTTCGCCGACCTGTCCGGCCTGCACCCGCGCACGCGGCAGATGGTGACCACCGCCGCCAAGGTGGAGTGGACGGTGGTCAACACCGAGGTCGAGGCGCTGCAGCTCGAGTACAACTGGATCAAGGAATTCGATCCGCGCTTCAACGTGCGCTACCGCGACGACAAGTCGTACCCGGTCCTGGCTGTGACCCTCAATGAGGAGTACCCGCGGTTGTTCGTCTACCGCGGGCCCAGGCGCAAAGGCGTGCGCTATTTCGGCCCCTACTCGCATGCGTGGGCCATCCGCGAGACGCTCGACTTGCTCACCAGGGTGTTTCCCGCCCGTACCTGTTCGGCAGGTGTCTTCAAGCGGCACAACCAGATCGGCCGGCCCTGTCTGCTCGGGTACATCGACAAGTGTTCGGCGCCGTGTATCGGGCGGGTCAGCGCCGAGGAGCATCGCAAGATCGTCGAGGACTTCTGCGACTTCCTGTCGGGTAAGACCGACCGCTTCGCCCGCGAGCTCGAGCACCGGATGACGGCCGCGGCCGAGGACTTGGACTTCGAGAAGGCGGCGCGGCTGCGGGATGATCTCGGCGCCCTGCGCCGGGCGCTGGAGAAACAGGCCGTGGTGTTCGGGGACGGCACCGACGCCGACGTCGTCGCGTTCGCCGACGATGAACTCGAGGCCGCCGTGCAGGTGTTCCACGTCCGGGGTGGCCGGGTCCGTGGTCAACGCGGGTGGATCGTCGAGAAATCCGACGAGCCGGGCGACAACGCGGAGTCCGCGGAATCACAGTTGGTGGCGCAGTTCCTCACGCAGTTCTACGGCGACCAGGCCGAACTGGGCAGCTCAGCCGACGAGGCGGCCAATCCGGTACCGCGTGAGGTTCTGGTGCCGTGCCTGCCCGACGACTCCGACGAACTCGCCGACTGGCTGTCACGGCTGCGTGGTTCTCGGGTTGCCCTGCGCGTACCGCAGCGCGGCGACAAGAAAGCGCTGGCCGAGACCGTCCACCGCAATGCGGTCGAGGCACTGCAACAGCACAAGCTCAAGCGTGCCGGTGATTTCAACGCCAGATCAGCTGCACTACAAGGTATTCAGGATGCGCTTGGCCTTGCTGACGCGCCGCTACGCATCGAATGCGTCGACATCAGCCACGTTCAGGGCACGGATGTGGTGGCATCGCTGGTGGTTTTCGAGGATGGGTTGCCGCGCAAGTCCGATTACCGTCACTACTCCATCAAGGAGGCCGCCGGGGAGGGCCGTTCTGATGACGTGGCGTCCATCGCCGAGGTCACCCGGCGTCGGTTCTGGCGTCACCTCCAAGACAAGGCGCATCCCGAAGAGTTTGCCGCAGAAGGCAAGTCGCGCAAGTTCGCGTACCCGCCCAACCTCTATGTCGTCGATGGTGGTGCGCCGCAGGTCAATGCCGCCGCCGCGGTGCTCGAGGATCTCGGCATCACCGATGTCGCGGTGATCGGGCTGGCCAAACGACTGGAAGAGGTGTGGGTGCCAGGCGAACCGGACCCGGTGATCATGCCGCGCAACAGCGAGGGTCTGTACCTGCTGCAGCGGATCCGTGACGAGGCCCACCGGTTCGCCATCACCTTCCACCGCAGCAAACGGTCGAAGCGGATGACGGCGTCGGCCCTGGACGCGGTGCCCGGTCTCGGCGAGCACCGGCGTAAGGCATTGGTCACACATTTCGGTTCGGTTGCCCGCCTCAAACAGGCATCGGTCGACGAGATCACGTCGGTGCCCGGCATCGGTGTTGCGACGGCCGCGGCCGTGCTTGCTGCCCTCGGTGTCGGCGAGTCACCGGGATCGACCCCAGAGACGGTCGAGGTGCGCGATGATGACATCGCTGAACAGGCATCGGAATGACGGACGGTACACACGAAGTGGCGGATGAAGCCGGATCTGGCATCGATGTCGTGCTGGTCACCGGGCTGTCCGGGGCAGGGCGAGGCACGTCCGCGAAGGTGCTGGAAGACCTCGGTTGGTACGTCGCCGACAATTTGCCACCGGAGCTGATCACGCGGATGGTCGATCTGGGGCTCGCGGCCGGTTCCCGGATCACGCAGCTGGCGATCGTGATGGACGCCCGGTCCAAGGGCTTCACCGGCGACCTGGACTGGGTGCGTAATGAATTGGCGACCCGCCACATCACCCCGCGGGTGCTGTTCATGGAAGCGTCCGACGACATCCTGGTTCGCCGTTACGAAAGCAATCGACGCAGCCATCCCATGCAGGGCGACCTGACCCTGGCAGAGGGTATCGCCGCCGAACGGTCGATGCTCGCACCCGTGCGGGCCTCTGCGGATCTGGTGATCGACACATCGATGCTGACGGTGCGGTCCCTGCGGGAGAGCATCGAGCGGGCCTTCGGTGGCGAAGTCGTCCCGGATACCAGCGTCACGGTGGAATCGTTCGGGTTCAAGTACGGCCTGCCGATGGACGCGGACATGGTGATGGACGTGCGGTTCCTGCCCAACCCGCACTGGGTCGACGAGCTGCGTGAACATACCGGCCAGCACCCCGCCGTTCGGGATTACGTTCTCGGACAGCCGGGCGCGGAGCGGTTCTTGTCGACCTACCATGAACTCTTGGGTCTGGTCGTCGACGGGTACCGCAGGGAGGGGAAGCGCTACATGACTGTCGCCATCGGCTGCACGGGCGGAAAACACCGCAGCGTCGCGATGGCGGAGGCGCTGGCGGGCCAGTTACAGCACGAGGACGGTCTCGCGGTTCGAGTGTTACATCGCGACCTGGGGCGGGAATGAACTCGCGATGAGTCAACGAATCGTCGCCCTCGGCGGTGGCCATGGCCTCTACGCCACGCTGTCGGCAGCTCGGCGGATCAGCCCGCATATCACCGCGGTCGTCACGGTCGCCGATGACGGCGGGTCATCGGGCCGGTTGCGTAGCGAGCTTGACATCGTCCCGCCTGGGGACCTGCGAATGGCGTTGGCCGCCTTGGCATCCGACAGCCCGTATGGGCGATTGTGGGCCACCATCATCCAGCACCGGTTCGGCGGCAGCGGCGCGCTGGCGGGTCACCCCATCGGCAATCTCATGCTCGCGGGCCTCAACGAGGTACTGGCCGATCCCGTCGCCGCGCTCGACGAACTGGGCCGCGTCCTCGGCGTGAAGGGGCGGGTGCTGCCGATGTGCCCGATCGCCCTGGAGATCGAAGCCGATGTCGCGGGACTGGAGTCCGATCCACGGATGAGTCGCGTCATCCGCGGTCAGGTCGCGATCGCCACCACCCCGGGAAAGGTGCGCCGAGTTCGACTGCTGCCGGGTAATCCGCCCGCCACGCGACAGGCGGTCGACGCCATCATGGATGCCGACCTGGTCGTGCTGGGGCCTGGCTCGTGGTTCACCAGCGTCATCCCTCACGTGCTGGTGCCCGACTTGGTAGCTGCACTCCGAGCGACGACGGCCAGGCGTGCGTTGGTGCTGAATCTGGCCGCCGAACCGGGGGAGACGGCGGGGTTCTCGGCCGAACGTCATCTACATGTGCTCGCCCAGCACGCACCCGATTTCATGGTGAACGAGATCATCGTCGATGCGGCACGCTTGTCCGGTGACCGCGAACGCGAACAGTTACTTCGCACCGCGAGCGCATTCGATGCCAGGGTGCAGTTTGCTGATGTTTCCCGACCTGGTACACCTTTACATGATCCGGCAAAGTTGGCGGCCGCGCTGGAGGCGGCGTGCGAACGGGGGACAGTGCCGGCCGCGCCCAACATGCCGGCAGTGCCCTCCGATGACCGCGATGAACCAAGGCGTAATGGACCGAGAGGTGACGACCCGTGGCGATGACGGCCGAGGTGAAAGACGAACTGAGTCGCCTGGTGGTCAACTCCGTGAGCGCGCGACGAGCTGAGGTGGCGTCACTTCTGCGATTCGCCGGCGGCCTCCACATCGTCTCGGGCCGAGTGGTCGTGGAAGCCGAGGTCGACCTCGGCATCATTGCCCGCCGGCTCCGCAAGGACATCTTCGACCTCTACGGCTACAGCGCCATCGTGCACGTGCTGTCCGCGAGCGGTATCCGCAAGAACACGCGCTACGTGGTGCGCGTCGCCAAGGACGGCGAGGCGCTGGCCCGCCAGACCGGGTTGCTCGACCTGCGCGGCCGACCCGTGCGCGGGTTGCCTGCCCAGGTTGTCGGCGGCAGCGTCGGCGACTCCGAAGCCGCTTGGCGTGGTGCGTTTTTGGCTCACGGTTCGCTGACCGAGCCGGGGCGCTCCTCTGCGCTGGAGGTCAGCTGCCCCGGACCCGAAGCCGCCCTCGCGCTGGTGGGTGCCGCCCGCCGGCTCGGAGTGAGCGCCAAGGCCCGCGAGGTGCGGGGTGCCGACCGGGTGGTGGTCCGCGACGGTGAAGCCATCGGTGCGCTGCTGACGCGGATGGGCGCCCAAGACACCCGGCTGGTGTGGGAAGAGCGGCGGATGCGCCGTGAGGTGCGCGCGACCGCCAACCGACTGGCCAATTTCGACGATGCCAATCTGCGCCGGTCAGCGCGTGCCGCGGTGGCAGCCGCTGCGCGGGTCGAACGAGCGCTGGAGATCCTCGCCGACACCGTCCCCGATCATCTCGCTGCCGCGGGAAAGCTGCGTGTCGAACACCGGCAAGCCTCCCTCGAGGAGCTGGGCCGGCTCGCTGATCCGCCCATGACGAAAGACGCAGTGGCAGGACGTATTCGACGCCTCCTCTCGATGGCCGACCGTAAGGCCAAACATGACGGCATCCCCGACACCGAGTCGGCGGTAACTCCCGAACTCCTCGAAGAGGCCTGAGCCCCGTCCCCTCAGATGGGGTTTGTTGCGTTCGGCGAGGTGGGCGTTGTTGTGGCGTTCGTGCTGGATGCGGTAGTGGCGGGCTTTGGCGGGGGGATCTGCCGGCGGCGAACAACGCCCCGGTCTGCGGGAGCCGCTCGCGCAGGGTGATGGCCAGGTCGAACAGCCGCAGGGCGCGGCCGTGCCCGATGCTCAGACCGGCCGACAGTTCGGCCTCGGGCAGACCAGGCAACGCCGCCGCGGCGGGTAGGGATCCATCGACCATGTCCCCGACGCTGCCCATCACCTCCGACAGAACCAGCGGATCCCGAACTGCGCGCGAGCGACCTGGGGATCAACCCCCAACTGGGGATAAACCAGCCGGGGAAGCCCGGACACCCACGAGGTGTCCGGGCTCCGAAGGCTGACGGGCTCAGCGGTGGTTCTGGTGGTGGTGATGCACCGCGGTGCCGGGCTGGGGCAGGTTGTCCTGGTGCGGGAAGACCTGATGGCTGATCGACGGGCCGGAGTTCACCGGGGCGCTCTGGGCTTGGCTGGCGGTCGCGGCGCCGAGGGCGATCAGGGCGGGGGCAGCGGCCAGCGCGAGCGCGGCGGCACAAAAACGGACGGGCCGGGTGACGACGTTCATGTGAGTTCTCCTGTGTGAGTGGGCTTTTGGTGGTCCAGGGCCGGTGTGTTCCGGCGATGAGATAAGAATGCCGCACCCCAACAGGAATGTATGTCGACCAACCAGCCCCACCAGGGGATGAAACCCATGTCCCCCAACCGGAGGACGCTGAACTCCGCGGACGCCGGCCGCGTGTCCCTATCATCGAACCGTTGACCGATCCCTTCGCGCCGGCGCTGGCCCGCGCCTCGTCCCGGCTCTCGCCTCCGCCGACGCCGGCGATCAGCATCGCCATCCACGTGGCGGTGGTCGGCATCTGGGTGGCGTTGTTCCTGCTGGCGTTCGGCCGTGGTGGGCTCCTCGCCTGGTCGATCGGGCTCGCGTACCTGGCCTACGACAGCTGCCTGCAGCTCTTCACGGCCTGGCAGATCAGCCGGATCAACAGCGCTGACGTCACCCCACAGTCGGGGGGCAGACCCACAATCGCGGTGCTCATCGCCGCACACAACGAAGCGACGGTGCTGCCGACGACGCTGGCGGCCCTGCTGACGCAGAATGACCCGCCTGACGAGATCGTCATCGCCGACGACGGATCGACCGACGCCACCGCGGCGGTTCTCGGGCAGCGTTACTCCCCGGGCATCCCGGTGCAGGTCGGCTCGACGTCAGTCATCTGGCTGCGGCTCCAGCACGGCGGGAAGAGCCACGCCCTCAATTCGGCGCTGTGCAGTACCGCTGCCGATGTGGTGTTGACCGTCGACGCCGACACCGTCGTGGATCGTGGGTCCGTCAGGGCCGTCCGGCAGGCGTTTTCAACGGAGGCGGAGCTCGCCGGCGTCACCGGGATCATCACACCGGTCTGCGCTCCCACCGCCAAAGGCCGTGTGCTGCAGTGGTTCCAGACTTACGAGTACATCGGCAACTTCCTGGCCAGATACGCGTGGATGAGGATGGACTGCCTTCAACTCATCTCCGGCGCGTTCGCCGGATTCCGCCGCGAGGCCGTTGTGGTGGTCGGTGGATTCGACGACGCGTGCCTGGTGGAGGACTACGAACTGGTCGCGAGGATGCAGCGCTACGCCGGCGAGCATGCAGTGACCTGGCGGTTCCGCGTCATCGGCGGAGCGCAGGCGCGCACCGAAGCGCCAGGGACTGCGACGGCGTTCCTGCGGCAACGGCGCCGATGGTTCGGCGGGTTCCTGCAGACCCAATGGTGGTACCGCGCCATGGTGGGCGAGCGTCGCTTCGGCGCGCTCGGCACCATGATGCTTCCGATCAAGGCGCTCGACACCGTCCAGCCGATCTACGGACTGACGGCGCTGGCGTTGTTCGTCTATTTCCTCATCGATCGGCGCGTGGACGTTTTGGGACCGGTGCTACTGGTTGTCCTCGGCAAGCTGGCCATCGATGTGGTGTTCCAGCTCTGGTCGTTGCGGCGGTACCGCCGCTGGATCAGCGATCCGCACCGCGCCAGTGTGGCCGGTGCCGCGGCCGCAGCGGTCATCGCGCCGTTCACCTTTCAACTGTTACTGCAGGCCGGTGCGGCACTGGGCTGGCTGGCATTCCTCGCCGGCGCCCAGTCCTGGGGTCGGCAGCGGCGGTTCGGCATCGGGCCGCGACTGGACCAAATGGACGGTTAACAGTCAAAACTGTTCACCGACCAACCTGCACGACCCCGACCTCGCCCCACTAGGCTGGCCTGCGAGCAATACCGAAGAATGCAGACCAAGGGAGACACAAGTGACCATCCGGGTAGGCGTGAACGGCTTCGGCCGCATCGGCCGCAACTTCTACCGGGCCCTGGCGGCGCAGAAGACCGAAGGCCAGAACACCGATATCGAGATCGTGGCGGTCAATGACCTCACCGACAACGCGAGCCTGGCGCACCTGCTGAAATTCGACTCGATCCTCGGCCGCCTCTCCGAGGACGTCAGCCTCGAGGGCGACGACACCATCGTCATCGGCAACACCAAGATCAAGGCGCTGGAGGTCAAGGAGGGCCCGGCGGCGCTGCCGTGGGGTGACCTCGGTGTCGACGTCGTCGTCGAATCGACCGGCATCTTCACTGCCCGCGCCAAGGCGCAGGGCCACCTGGACGCGGGCGCCAAGAAGGTCATCATCTCGGCTCCTGCCAGCGATGAGGACATCACGATCGTGCTGGGCGTCAACGACGACAAGTACGACGGCAGCCAGAACATCATCTCCAACGCGTCATGCACCACGAACTGCCTCGGACCCCTGGCCAAGGTGCTCAACGACGAGTTCGGTATCGAAAAGGGTCTGATGACCACGGTCCACGCCTACACGCAGGACCAGAACCTGCAGGACGGCCCGCACAAGGACCTGCGTCGCGCCCGTGCCGCGGCCCTCAACATCGTGCCCACCTCGACCGGTGCCGCCAAGGCCATCGGCCTGGTACTGCCCGAACTGAAGGGCAAGCTCGACGGTTTCGCCCTGCGCGTGCCCATCCCGACGGGATCGTGCACCGACCTCACCGCCGATCTGAAGAAGTCGGCCACCGCCGACGAGATCAACGCCGCGATGAAGGCCGCCGCCGAAGGACCGCTGAAGGGCATCCTGCGGTACTACGACGCACCGATCGTCTCCAGCGACATCGTCACCGATCCGCACAGCTCGATCTTCGACTCGGGTCTGACCAAGGTCATCGACAATCAGGCCAAGGTGGTGTCCTGGTACGACAACGAATGGGGCTACTCGAACCGTCTCGTCGACCTGGTCGGCCTGGTCGGCAAGTCGCTGTAACCGATGGCTGTCAAAACTCTGGACGACCTTCTCTCCGAAGGTGTTTCGGGTCGGGGCGTGCTTGTGCGCTCCGATCTGAACGTCCCGCTGGACGACAACCGCAACATCACCGATCCCGGCCGCATCATCGCCTCGGTGCCGACGCTGAAGGCGCTCGCCGACGCCGGCGCCAAGGTCATCGTGACGGCGCACCTCGGCCGTCCTAAAGGTGAGCCCGATCCGAAGTTCTCGCTGGCTCCGGTCGCCGCGGCGCTGGGCGAGAAGCTCGGTCGGCATGTGCAGTTGGCCACCGATGTGGTGGGCACCGACGCGCTCGCCAGGGCCGAGGGATTGACCGACGGCGACGTCCTGTTGCTGGAGAACATCCGGTTCGATCCGCGCGAGACCAGTAAGGATGACGCCGCCCGCGACGGCCTGGCCAGGGCGCTGGTCGAACTGGTCGGTGACGATGCTGCGTTCGTGTCGGACGGGTTCGGCGTGGTGCACCGCGAGCAGGCCTCGGTCTACGACGTTGCCAAACTGCTGCCGCACTACGCCGGCACACTGGTGGCCACCGAGGTCAAGGTGCTCAAACAGCTCACCGATTCCACGGATCGGCCCTATGCAGTGGTGCTGGGTGGTTCGAAGGTCTCCGACAAGCTGGCGGTGATCGAGAACCTCGCCACCAAAGCCGACAGCCTGATCATCGGTGGCGGTATGTGCTTCACCTTCCTTGCCGCACAAGGACTTTCGGTGGGCACCTCATTGCTGCAAGAAGAGATGGTCGGCACCTGTAAGAAGCTGCTCGAGGACTACGGCGACGTGATCCACCTACCGGTGGACATCGTGATCGCCGCGAAGTTCGCCGCGGATTCGCCTCCGGAGACCGTGCCGGCCGACCGGATCCCGACCGACCAGATGGGTCTCGACATCGGGCCGGAATCCGTCAAGCGGTTCACCGCTCTGCTCTCCAACGCCAAGACGATCTTCTGGAACGGCCCGATGGGCGTGTTCGAGTTCCCAGCCTTCTCGGCGGGCACCAAGGGTGTTGCCGAGGCCATCATCGGGGCCACCCAAAAGGGTGCCTTCAGCGTGGTCGGCGGTGGTGATTCGGCGGCTGCGGTGCGTCAACTGGGGTTGCCAGAGGACGGCTTCTCGCACATTTCGACCGGCGGCGGCGCCTCGCTGGAATACCTTGAGGGCAAAACGCTGCCCGGCATACACGTACTGGAGTCCTGACAATGGCGCGCAAACCGCTGATCGCGGGCAACTGGAAGATGAACCTCAACCACTTCGAGGCCATCGCCCTGGTTCAGAAGATCGCGTTCTCGCTACCCGACAAGTACTTCGACAAGGTCGATGTCACCGTCGTTCCGCCGTTCACCGATCTGCGCAGTGTCCAGACCCTGGTCGACGGCGACAAGTTGCGGCTCACCTACGGCGCCCAGGATCTGTCCCAGCACGATTCTGGTGCCTACACCGGTGACATCAGCGGGGCCTTCCTGGCCAAGTTGGGCTGCACCTTCGTCGTGGTCGGGCACTCCGAGCGGCGGACCTACCACCACGAGGATGACGCGCTGGTGGCCGCCAAGGCTGCCGCCGCTCTCAAGCACGGCCTCACGCCGATCGTCTGCATCGGCGAGGGACTCGACATCCGTGAAGCGGGCACCCACGTCGACTACAACGTGGCACAGCTCAAGGGTTCTCTCGCGGGCTTGTCGGCCGAGCAGATCGGCACCGTGGTGATCGCCTACGAACCGGTGTGGGCCATCGGCACCGGCCGCGTCGCCAGTGCGGCCGATGCCCAGGAGGTGTGCGCCGCCATCCGTAAGGAACTCGCCGAACTGGCGTCCCCGGAGATTGCCGCGGGCGTCCGGGTGCTCTATGGCGGGTCGGTCAACGCGAAGAACGTCGGCGAGCTCGTGGCCAAGGAGGACGTGGACGGTGCCCTGGTGGGCGGCGCGTCACTGGATGGGGAGCAGTTCGCCATGCTTTCTGCGATCGCCGCGGGCGGACCCCTGCCGTAGGCAGTGTCCGAGACGCGGCGTGTGGACCGGGCCGCGGGCGGACCCCTGCCGTAGGCAGTGTCCGAGACGCGGCGTGTGGACCGGGCCGCGGGCGGACCCCTGCCCTGATTGATGTGACACGGCGCGAAAACCGACCCTGACCGTCGGTTTTCGCGTCGAAATCACCTCCGTGTAAGGTGTCTGCCATGGAATTGGCCCTGCAGATCACCCTCATCGTCACCAGCCTGCTGGTGGTGTTGCTGGTGCTGTTGCACCGCGCCAAGGGTGGCGGCCTGTCGACGTTGTTCGGCGGTGGCGTGCAGTCCAGCCTGTCCGGCTCGACCGTCGTCGAGAAGAACCTCGACCGGCTGACCTACTTCGTCACCGGTATCTGGCTGGTCACCATCATCGGTGTGGGACTGCAGATCAAGTACGGCGCCTGACGGCGGCATAGCCCGCCCGTTCTGCGGGCCGGCGGGCCAGGCCCGATAATTGAACGATGGCCGATGCCCCCGACTCCATGCTGGAACCGATCGGAGCAGTCAGGCGCACCCAGGTCGGCCGCGAGGCCACCGAACCCATGCGCGAGGACATCCGCCTGCTGGGCGCGATGCTCGGCGACACCGTCCGTGAGCAGAACGGTGACGAGACGTTCGACCTTGTCGAGCAGGCCCGCGTGGAGTCCTTCCGGGTCCGCCGTTCCGAAATCGATCGCAATGAACTGTCGCAACTGTTCGACGGCATCGAGGCCAAACAAGCCATCCCTGTCATCCGGGCGTTCACCCACTTCGCATTGCTGGCCAACGTCGCCGAGGACATTCATCGCGAACGCCGGCGGGCCATCCATGTCATGGCGGGCGAGCCTCCGCAGAACAGCACCCTCGCCGCGACCTACCTCAAGCTCGACGCCGCCGACCTGGATGCCGCGACGGTCGCCGATGCGTTGACCGGTGCGCTGGTTGCGCCCGTCATCACGGCACACCCCACCGAAACCCGGCGTCGCACTGTTTTCGACACCCAGCACCGCATCACCGAGTTGATGCGGTTGCGCGCCACGGGTCAGACCACCACCGGCGACGGCACGAGCATCGACCTCGAACTACGCAAACAGATCCTCATGCTGTGGCAGACCGCGCTGATCCGGTTGTCCCGCTTGAAGATCCAGGACGAGATCGAAACGGGTCTGCGCTACTACCCCGCGGCGTTCTTCGAGGTGATACCCAAGGTCAATGCCGAGGTGCGTGCAGCGCTTCAGGCCCGCTGGCCCGACGCGGAACTGCTGTCGAAGCCGATCCTGCGCCCAGGTTCCTGGATCGGCGGCGACCGTGACGGCAATCCCAACGTCACAGCCGAGGTGGTGCGGTTGGCCACCGGGCGCGCCGCCTACACCGCTTTCGGCCGGTATTTCTCCGAGCTGACCGCTCTGGAAGAGGAGCTGTCGATGTCGGCGCGCCTCGTTCAGATCAGCGACGGGCTTGCCGCACTGGCGGATTCGTGTCATGAGCCGGCCCGCGCCGACGAGCCGTACCGCCGGGCGTTGCGCGTCGTCCATGCACGGCTGACGGCCACCGCGGCCGAGATCCTGGACGAGCAGCCGCCGCACGACCTGGACCTCGGCATGCCGCGCTATGAGACCCCGGCTCAGTTCCTCGCCGACCTCGACGTCATCGACGCGTCGCTGCGCCGCAACGGTAGTGCGCTGCTCGCCGACGATCGGCTGGCGCGACTGCGAGAAGCCGTGCGCGTCTTCGGCTTTCACCTGTCCAGCTTGGACATGCGGCAGAATTCCGACGTGCACGAAGAGGTGGTCGCCGAACTGCTGGCATGGGCCGGGGTCCATTCCGACTACGCCTCGCTGCCGGAAGATCAGCGCGTCGAGCTGCTGATCGGTGAGCTCGGCACGCGGCGGCCGCTCGTCACGGAGAACGCCGAGCTGTCCGAACTGGCGCGTAAGGAACTCGACATCGTGCTGGCCGCCGCGCGGGCGGTGCGTGTCTTCGGTCCCAGTGCGGTGCCCAACTACATCATCTCGATGTGCCAGTCCGTATCCGACATGCTCGAGGCGGCGCTGCTACTCAAGGAGGCCGGACTGCTGGACGCCTCCGGTGACACGCCCTACTGCCCGGTGGGGATCGTGCCGCTGTTCGAAACCATCGACGATCTGCAGCGCGGGTCATCGATCATGGCAGAGGTGCTGGAGCTGCCGCTGTACCGCGCCATGGTGCATGCCCGTGGCGAGAGCCAGGAAGTCATGCTCGGCTACTCCGACTCGAACAAGGACGGCGGGTACCTGGCTGCGAACTGGGCGTTGTACCGCGCCGAACTCGACCTGGTCGACATGGCACGCGTGACCGGAATCCGGTTGCGGCTCTTCCATGGTCGCGGCGGCACCGTCGGGCGTGGTGGTGGCCCCAGCTATGACGCCATCCTGGCGCAACCGCCGGGAGCGGTGAACGGTTCGCTGCGCATCACCGAACAAGGTGAGGTGATCGCCGCCAAGTACGCCGAACCGAGGATCGCGCACCGCAACCTCGAGACACTGCTGGCCGCGACGCTGGAATCGACGCTGCTCGACATGGAGGGACTGGGGGATCTGGCTGAGAGCGCCTACGAGGTGCTCGACGACCTCGCGGCCCGGGCCCAACGCGCCTACGGCGATCTGGTGCACCAGACGCCCGGATTCGTCGAGTACTTCAAGGCGTCGACGCCGGTCAGCGAGATCGGTGCGCTCAACATCGGCAGCCGGCCCACCTCGCGCAAACCCACCACGCAGATATCTGATCTGCGGGCCATTCCGTGGGTGCTGGCCTGGAGCCAGTCCAGGGTGATGCTGCCCGGCTGGTACGGCACAGGCACGGCGTTCGAGGCGTGGATCGGCGAGGGGGACGGCGAGGGGGACGCCCGACTGGAGGTGCTGCAGGAGCTGTACGCGCGGTGGCCGTTCTTCCGGACTGTGCTGTCGAACATGGCCCAGGTCCTGGCGAAGGCCGACATGGGTCTGGCCGCGCGGTATTCGGAGCTGGTGGAGGATCCCGAGCTGCGCCGGCGGGTGTTCGACAAGATCGTCGCCGAACACCAACGCACCATCGCCATGCACAAGCTGATCACCGGCCAGGACGATCTGCTGGCCGACAACCCGGCCCTGGCCCGGTCGGTGTTCAACCGCTTCCCGTACCTCGAACCGCTCAACCACCTGCAGGTCGAGTTGCTCCGCCGGTACCGGGCCGGTGACGAGGACGAGCTGGTCCAGCGCGGGATCCTGCTGACGATGAGCGGCCTGGCCACTGCGCTGCGCAACAGCGGCTGACCAATCCGGCGGGGCCTGTCACCAGCCCGTGAAACAATGCGCTGATGACCTGGAACGGGTCGTCGGCGCGATTGGTCGCGTTGATCGTTCTTCTGGTCGTCGCGGCAGTCGCGCTGCGCGGTGCTCTGCCCGGCGACGATGGTCGCCGCCCAGCCCAGCACCCGCTGACCGGCGTCGCGGCGCTGATCCTGATCGTCGCTCTGCTCGCCGTGTCGCTCGTGATCGTTGCGGTCGCGGTCCTGGCGCGGATGCGGGATCCGCGTGCGTCGGCGGCGGCGTCCGCTCCGCCGGACTGGTTGCGGGGCGGTGCGCGGCCACGGTGGCGCCTCGTCGTGGGGATCATCGCGGTGGCGATGTCCATGGCGGTGCTGGCCGTCGTGGTGTCCAGGATCGACATCGCGCCGCCTGAGCGCCCGCCGGCCGCGTCGACGACGGCGGCCACTTC
>CAMFLL010000076.1 GCA_945957405.1 uncultured Mycolicibacterium sp.
GTGATGTCCCGCCCCGAGGGGCCCATCGCCTTCGCGGGCGCCGAACTGACGCCGAACGCGACGTTCTGGGGCTGGATGGAAGGAGCGGTCGACACCGGACACGAGGCCGCGCGGCACGTGGCCAATACGCTGAACCGCTCTCGCGACACCACGATGGCCGCCGGATGACGGACACCTACCGCGTCATCCAGTGGGGCACCGGAGCAGTCGGTATCGAGGCACTGCGGTTCATCCTGGACAGTGCCGACCTCGAGCTGGCGGCCGTCAAGTGCTATACCGAAGACAAGGATGGCCGCGACGCGGGGGAACTTGCCGGGCGGGAAAACCTCGGTTTCACAGCGCAACTCGATGCCAAGGCCGTGCTGGCATGCGATGCCGACTGTGTGCTGTTCATGCCCCGCGACGCGTTCCTCGATCCGACGGTACCGGACAGCCCGGCAGCGGTTTGGGTCGATGAACTGATCACGGTGCTCGAGAGCGGCAAGAACGTGGTGAGCCCACTGCAGAGCGCGATGCACTGGCGTCAGCTCGCCGACGGCGCGACCTTGCGGGCCCGACTGCAGGCGGCGTGCGTCGCGGGCGGCGCGTCGCTCTATTTCACCGGTTTGGATCCCGGTTTCATCAGCGACTGCCTGGCGGTGACCTTGTCCTCGGCCGCAGGCAACATCGAGATCGTCCGAACGCTGGAGGTCATCGACTACGCGACCTACGGTGCGGCGTCGACCCTGCAGTCCATGGGCTACGGCCGCCCGGCGGCAGAGGTCAGCGCCGCCAACGACGAGTCGCTGGTGCCGAGCTGGGGATGCGCGCTGTGGCTTGTCGCGGACGCGTTGGGCACCGAGATCGACGACATCACGTTGGACACCGAGACCTACATCGCACCAGCGGATTACACGTCGCCGGGCGGGCTGCACATTGCGGCCGGCTCGGTCGGCGCCATGCAGTGGTCGATCAGCGCCGTCATCGGCGGCCGGCCGCGCATCGTGGCGCGCCACATCGGCCGGATCGGCGCGCACATGGCACCGGACTGGCCAAAGATCGGCGAGAAGGGCGGCTACCGTGTCGAAGTCGACGGAAACCCGCCGCTGCGCATGGATCTGCCACTGGGGCTGCCCGGCGGTTCAGGAACATGCCTGGGCGACGCCATCGTGATGACGGCGGCACGTTGTGTCAACGCCATCGCCATGGTGGTCGCGGCCCCCGTCGGCTACCACCTGATGACCGCGATGCCGACGCTCGGCGGCCGGCACGGACTACAGGTGTGATCAGGTGACCGACAGCGAGATCAAGGTCGTCGAGATCAAGGGCGTGATGGCCAAGCGGGCCGCGAACAAGGCAGGCGTCACCGATCGGTGACGTCAATTGATTTGTCGGACACCAGAACACTGATCTCGTGGAAGTCCTCGGACATGTCGAACGTGGCCGTACTGCCCTGACGCAACCGGCAGAAGTCGCCGGCCGACACCTCGAACGGTTCGTCGTCGTCGACCGTCACGGTGGCGTGCCCGGCGATCACGAAGAAATAGTCGTCGTACTGCAGTGTCCATGTGTGCCGGCCCGACAATCGGTAGGTGGCCGCGAAGACGCGGCCGTCGGCACTCTCGTGCATCTTGGCCAGCGAGCCGCCGAACTCGGGGAACGGCTCCCACTGCGTGTCGTGGACGTTGATGCGTTCGGTCACTGATCGGCCCTGGCCGTGACCCGGCTCCTGATTCCGACGGCCTTCACCCGGGTGAACTCCTCGATACCCGCGAGTCCACCCTCTTTGCCATAGCCGGATTCCCGGAAACCGCCGAGTGAGAAGTCCGGGCCAACCGCCAGATGCGTGTTGAGCCAGACATTTCCGAACTCCAGCGCCGAGGTCAGTCGAAGACCTTCGTCGATGTTCTCGGTCCACACCGAACCGGCCAGGCCGAACGGGACGTCGTTGGCCATCGCCAGGCCGGTGTCGGCGTCGGGGCAGGTCTGCACCGTGATGACCGGGCCGAAGATCTCCTCCTGCACCAGCTCGTCATGCTGTTCCAAACCGGTGACCAGGGTGGGCTCCAGGTAGAAGCCTGGCCGTCCCGCGCGTTTGCCGCCCGCGAGCACCTTCGCGCGGTCCGGCAGACCAGCGAGCATCGCTTCGATGCGGGCAAGCTGCCTGGCCGAGATCACCGGCCCCAATGTCGTTGCGGCGTCGAAGGGATCGCCGACGACGATCTCGGCGAGGTGATCGACCAGCAGTGCCACCAGATCGTCGGCGACGGACTCTTCGACGATCACCCGGGTGGCCGCCATGCATTCCTGTCCGGCATTGTAGGTGCCCATGGCTGCGACGGTCGCCGCGCAGTCGCGCAGGTCGGCGTCGGCCAGCACCAGCACCGGTGCGTTGCCGCCGAGTTCGAGGACGGAGCGGCGCGGCCGCGCGGTCCCCGCTGCGGCGATCGCCCGGCCGGTGGCGACCGAGCCGGTGAACGAGACCAGGTCGACGTCGTGGTGTGCGGCGAGGTACGCCCCGGTGCTGTGGCCACGACCGTGCACCAGGTTCAGGACGCCCGCGGGTAGCACTTGCGCGGCGAGTTCGACGAACCGTGTCGCTGTCAGCGGAGTGTTCTCGGCCGGCTTGAGTACCACGGTGTTACCGGTGGCCAAGGCGGGCAGCACCTTCCACACCGCGATCCACAGTGGGTAGTTCCACGGTGTGATCGCCGCCACCACACCGTGCGGTTCACGGCGGAACATGGTCGTGACACCCGGTAGGTACTGGCCGGCGGTCTGCGTCGTCAGCGAGCGCGCCGCACCGAGGAAGTACCGGATGGAGTCGATGATGAGCGGGAACTCGTCGGCGGCCGCGGCGCTCACGGGTTTGCCGGTGTCCAGGATCTCGAGGGTCCGCAACTCGTCGATGTGCGCGGTGACGGCGTCGGCGAGCCGATGCAGGACGTCGGCGCGGTCGCGACCCGGCAGGGCCGCCCACGCGGGGGCTGCTCGCCGGGCCGCGGCCACGGCGTCATCGACGTCGGAGGCGGACGCCGAGACGAATGTCGTGATGGTGGCTTCCGTCGCCGGGTTGACCACTTCGACGACGTCGCCGTCCGATCCGGTGCGCCACTGACCGTCGATGTGATGTGTGATGGCCGGGATGGTTCCCGGCGCCGGCATGGTCATCAGGACGCGGCTTCGCCGGTGGCGATCATGACGTGCTTGGTGCGGGAGAAATCCTCGAGCGCCAGCGTCGAGCATTCGCGCCCATGGCCGGACGCGCCGAACCCGACCCACGGCATCTCCATCGCGAGCGCCAGATGCGAGTTGACCCAGACGGTTCCGAAGTCGAGCGCACTCGACATCCGCATCGCCAGACCCAGGTTCTGCGTCCACACCGACGACGCCAGACCGTACCGCGTGCTGTTGGACAGTGCGACAGCCTCGGCCTCGTCATCGAAGGATTCGATCGTGACGACCGGGCCGAAGATCTCCTCGGTGACGATCTCGGCGCCTGCGGGGATGTCGCTGATCACCGTCGGGGCGTAGAAGAAACCGTCGCGGTCGACCGGTTGCCCCCCGATCAGGATGGTCGCGCCGGCGTCGCGGGCCCGGTCGACCATGTCGGTGACGCGCTGCAAGTGCGCCGGGCTGACCAACGGGCCCATCTCGACGTCGTCACCGTCATCGGGGGCCCCGACCTTGATCTGGGCGATCTGGTCCACCAGCTTGCGGGTCAACTCGTCGCGCACCGAGGCCTGACAGAGGACGCGGGTTGCCGCACCGCATTCCTGCCCGGTGTTGACGAAGGCGGCCATCCGTACCGTTTCGGCAAGGGCGTCGAGGTCGGCGTCGGCGAACACCACGACCGGTGCCTTGCCGCCGAGTTCGAGGTGAATGGGCTTGAGTGTCTTGGCCGATTCGGCGGTGACGGCCTGGCCGCTGGCCACACTGCCGGTCAGAGACACCATGTCGATATCGGGGTGGGCGGCGATCGCGGCGCCGACCTCCGAACCTGTCCCGAGCACGATGTTGAGCACACCGGCGGGCAGGATGTCGGCGATGAGCTCCATGAACCGCAGTGTGGTGAGCGGAGTGAGTTCAGAAGGTTTGAGCACCATGGTGTTTCCCATCGCCAGGGCGGCGGAGATCTTCCACGATGCGGTCATCAACGGATAGTTCCAGGGCGTCACGGCACCGATGACGCCGTGCGGTTCCCGGCGCAGCACCGACACGTGGCCGGCGGTGTACTCATCGCTGGCGGGGGACTGCAGGGCGCGGGCCGCACCTGCCATGAAGCGCAGTGATTCGGCGACGCCGGGGATTTCCTCGGCGGCCAGCGCCGCCGGCTTGCCGACGTTGTGGCATTCCAAGGCGACCAGTTCGTCGACGTGCGCGTCGACGGCGTCGGCCATGGCGGTGAGCATCTTGCCGCGTTCGCCGGGAGTCAGGGCGCGCCAGGCCGGCAGCGCGGCCCGGGCGGCGGCGACGGCGCGATCGACGTCGGCAGCGCTGCCTGCGGTGACCCGCGCGATGACGGCGCCTGTCGCCGGGTTGACGACATCGAGCATCGTGTCGCCGACAGGTTCGGCGGTGCCATCGATGACGTGACCCAGGGCGGGGACTGCGGTTTCCTGCAGGCGTGGGTCGGTATCGGATGTCGGGGTCACCTGCAAGGTCATGGCTACTCCTGGAACGGCGTGGTTGGTGTGGGACGCAGTGCGGAAGGCGTTCTGCCGCAGAGCTACTCGGAGATGTCGAACGGGGTGTCGGAGACCAGCACGCTCACGTCGTGGAAGTCGGGGGAGAAGTCGAAGGTCACGTTCTGGCCTTCTTTGAGGTAGCAGCAGCCGCCGGCCGCCAGGGTGAACGTCTCACCGTCCTTGACGGTGATGGTGGCGGTCCCCGCGATGACGTAGATGAATTCGTCGTAGGGCATCAGCAGATCGTGGACGCCCGACTCGTGGAAGCTGCCGGCAAGTCGCCGATTGTCCGCCGAGGTGTAGAGGACGGCCTGCTTGCCGCCGTACTCGGGCAGCGGTTCGTAGTCTGCCGTGTGGACGTTGAAGTAGGGCGCCACCTGATCACTGCCATCCATCGCGGTCTCCATGCCTAAAGTGTTGAATACGAATATTTGGAGACGTTATTATGCAGAGGGCTGCGGCGTCAACCCTCTGAAGGGGCAATCGTCGTAATTATTTGTTTTCAAATTCTTGACATCCAATATTCTTGAGTCCTAGGGTCAGGTGGCATGACAGAACATCGTCGGCTGCGCAGCGAACGGTGGTACGACGACACCGGGGTGAACGGCTTCCTGCAGCGGTCCGCACTCAAGGTGCAGGGCCTGCGGGAGAAGGATTACCAACGCCCCGTCATCGGCATCGCCAACAACACCAGCGATTTCAACCGATGCCACATGCATTTCGGAGGCATGGTGACGGCCCTCAAAGAGTCGATCATCGCCGCAGGGGGCCTGCCGCGGGAGTTCAACTCCATCACGATGGGGGCCGACCTGGCCTATCCGCTCGGGATGACGTTCATGCACCGCAACCTGCTGGCGATGGAGATCGAACAGACTGCCGCGCTGCACGGCGTCGACGGGCTGGTGATGCTCGGGGCCTGCGACGAGACGATTCCCGGCATGCTGATGGCGGCGGCATCGATCGACCTGCCGACCGTGATCCTGCCCGGCGGGCCGTCGATCAGCGGCTTCTGGCGCGGCCGCGACGTCGGCTCAGGCTATGACTGTCACCGGGCGTTCGAGGCCCTGGGCCGCGGTGAGCTCACCGACGCCGACCTCACCGAGATGGAGAGCGCGGTCGAACGCAGCCCCGGACACTGCACGTCGATGGGTACCGCAGGCACCATGGTGACGCTGGCCGAAGCGCTCGGTATGGCGCCCGCGGGTAGCTCGGCGATCCCCGCCGTCGACTCGAGGCGGATCGCGATGACGCGCGATGTCGGTGAATACATCGTGGCGGCGGTCGAATCGGATCTGCGGCCGTCACAGATCATGACCACCGAGGCGTTCCGCAACGCCGTGCGCGTCCTGGCCACCATCGACGGTGCCGCCAACGCCGTGATCCATCTGCTGGCGGTGGCGGGCCGACTCGACGTCGACTTCGCCCTCGCGGATTTCGACGAGCTGTCCACCACCACACCGGTTCTGCTCAATCTGCGACCGTCGGGGCAGTACTACTACACCGACTTCTTCAACGCGGGCGGCGTCCCCGCGCTGCTGAACGCGATGGGCGACCTGATCGACGGTCGGCAACTCACCGTGACGGGCCGGACCCTCGGGGATGAGATCGCCGGCGCAAAGATCCTCGATGACAAGGTGATCGGGACACTCGACAAGCCGATCGCGGCGCCGCAGGGCATCGCCGTACTGCATGGCAACCTGGCCCCCGATGGTGCGATCATCCGGGCGGGTGTCGCCTCGCCAGAGCTGTTGACGCACCGCGGACGGGCCGTGGTGTTCCAGTCCAAGGAGCAGCAGGACGAGCTGCTCTACCAACCCGATTTCGACATCCGGCCCGGCGACGTCGTCGTGGTGCTGGGCGGCGGCCCCAAAGGCTCGGCAGGGATGCCCGAGTATGGGCGCATCCAGGTGCCCGACAAGCTGCTCAACCAGGGTGTCACCGATATGGTCCGGGTCACCGACGGCCGCGTCGGCGGAACCGTCTCCGGGACCGCGGTTCTGCAGATCACCCCGGAGGCCGCCGTCGGCGGACCGATCGGGCTGATCGAGACCGGCGACATCATCGTGCTGGACTTCGAAAACCGCCGCATCGATGTCGAACTCAGCGAGGACGAGCTCGCCGCTCGCCGTCAGCGCCGGGGTGTCACCGGCGCGGCGGAACCACCCGCACGCGGTTTCGCCCGGCTGTATGTCGACAGCGTGATGCAGGCCGACACCGGCTGCGACTTCGATTTCCTGCGCCGGGTGCCACCGACGCCGCAGCCCACTCAATCACCGACGCCCACGGAGGCATACTGATGACGACCTGGCCCGCCGGACTGGTCACCGCCCTGGTGACACCGCTGCGTGACGACGAGCCCGACCTGAGTGTGCTCAGTGCACTGATCGATCACCAGATCTCGTGTGGTATAGCGGGTTTCATCGTCGGCGGCGGAACCGGTGAGTATGGTGTGCTGACCGTCGACGAACGGCAACGCCTGGCCGTCGCCGCCGTCGAGGCAGCCGGCGGCCGAGTCCCGGTCATCATCCAGACCGGGGCGCTGAGCACCCGCGACGCCGTCGCGTTGAGCAGGCATGCCCAGGACGCCGGAGCCGACGCCGTCATGGTCGCGTCGCCGTTCGGGGAAGCCATCAACTGGCGTGAGCGGTTCGGTTTCTACGAGACCCTGACGGCGGAGGTCACCCTGCCCGTCATGGTCTACAACACTCCGCCGTCGGGACTGCTGACGTTCACGCAGATCCAGGAGCTGGCAACACTGCCGAACATCTCTGCGGTCAAGGACAGTTCGTGCGACGCCATGCTGATGGGTGACCTCGTGGAGTGGGCCGACGGTTCCGAGTTCGGTGTGTACATCGGTCTCGACTCACTGTTGTACGAGGCAGTGCGTATCGGGGCCACCGGCGCGGTGTTCGGCACCGCCAACCTCATCCCCGGGCCGCTGGCCGCCGTTGTCGCGAGCGTCCGCACCGACGGCCCGACGCGACAGAACGCGGCGTTGTGGCGGCAGATCCGCATCTTCCTGCGCTACGTCGAGCAATCGCCCAACTACGTTGCGCTGGTGAAAGCCGGTCTGGCACTTCAGGGTTTCGACGTCGGGCCGGTGCGAGCGCCCTACCTGATGCCCGACGAGGCCGAGGTCAAAGGCTTTCAGGACCGGCTCGAGGTGCTGGAGAAGGCCTTCGCCGAGAGTCCGCTGTCGGATGTGAGATGAGTACCGCCGTCGGGAGAGCGACGGAACTCACCGACGAAGAGCATCGAATGCTCGCCGGTGACGAAGGCCGTGCGGTGTCCTTCGCGATGCGTGTGCTGATGTCTGCCGCACGTGCGCAGAAGGCCACCCATCTGATCCCGATAACGTCGGCGCACGTCGACGGGTGTCTCTATCACGGGCCGTCGAGTCTGGATTTCGTGCGTCACCTGATCGGCGGTGCGGCGCGGGTGCGGGTTCCGACGACACTCAACGTCGGCGGACTGGACCTGCACAACAAGGACATCTTCCTCGGGCCCGCGAAAGCCCTCGGTGAGGCCGCCGAGCTGATGGACGCCTACGTCGCACTGGGTTGCCGGCCGACATTCACGTGCGCCCCCTATCAGCTGCCCGGGCGGCCCTCCACCGGCGAGGACGTCGCGTGGGCCGAGTCGAACGCAATCGTGTTCGGTAACAGCATGATCGGCCTGCGCACCAACCGCTACGGCGATCTCATCGACGTCTGCGCCGCCATCGCGGGCCGGGTGCCCTACGCCGGGCTGCACGTCCCGGAGAACCGCGCCGCCCGCGCCGTCTTCACCGTCGACCCCGATACCAGGGCCGTCGACGCTGACCTGCTGCCGGCGCTGCTCGGCCACCACGTCAGCCGGCTCACCGGCACCCTCATCCCGGTCCTGGACGGCCTCGCCGACGTGCCGATCGACGACGACTGGGGTAAGGCGTTCGGTGCGGCTGCGGCCTCGGGCGGCGGTGTCGCGATGTTCCACATCGCCGGCGTGACGCCGGAAGCACCGGACCTGCAGAGTGCCACCCGTGGGCTGCCGCCGCTACTGCAGCGGCGCATCGCCCATGCCGATCTCATGGCGGCGCACCGCGAACTCACCTCGGCCACACTCGATTCCCGGCTCGGGGGAGTGAGCCTCGGCACGCCGCACATGTCCCGTGTGCAGTTGGCCGACATGGCCGCGACACTCGCCGGCCGGCCGGTGCGGGTACCAACCTATGCGACCACGAGTCGTGCCGTCACCGATGCCGAGCCTGACGCCGTGCGGTCGCTGGAACGCAGCGGCGTGACGATCGTCCGCGACACGTGTATCTACGGACCTTCGAAGGTGCTCGAACCGGACGGGGCCATGATGACCAACTCGGCGAAATGGGCGTACTACGCGCCCGCGCAGCTCGGCTATCAGGTGGTGCTCGCCAGCCGCCGCGACTGCCTGGAAAGCGCTGTGGCAGGTCGCATTCTGGTTGGAGCCCGGCATGACTGAATGGTGTGCCGGTGAGCTGCTGGTAGGCGGCGCTGCCAGCGGGACGTTGCTGGCGCTCGCGGAACCGCTGAGTTTCTGGGGCGGAGTGGATGACGAGACCGGGGTGATCATCGACGGTCATCACCCGCAGTGCGGTACCAGCGTGGCAGCCACCGCGTTGTTGATGGGGGCCACCCGCGGATCGAGTTCGTCGACGAGCACGCTGCTGGAATGCATCCGGCGCGGTACCGCGCCGGCAATCCTCCTGCTCACCGACACCGATCCGATCCTGTCGATCGCCGCCGTCGTCGCGTGGGAACTGTACGGCCACGGCCCGTCGGTGGTGCTGCTGTCCGAACGGCCCGACACGGACGGTGTGACCGGTGTCAGTGTCGATCCGACCGGGCGCCTCCACTGCCTCATGGGCTGAGGCAAAACCGCAGGTGGCGGGCAGGATTTTAAAATAACTAATTCAAAGGATTGACATAAAATATTCTCCAACCTAACTTAAAGACAGTGACGCAGGCCACTCGGCCGCAGTCATCCGGCCTCAGTCAGGAGCAGCCCGTGACCCAATCGATCGGCGATGACATTTCCGCCGCCAAGACCGGCAATGCGGGCGTCCTGCCGCGTCGCCTCGGCTTCATCACGCTCACCTTCCTCATCGTCGCCTGGAATGCGCCGATCGCCGCCATGGCCGGTTTCCAGCAGCTGGCGGTGGGCTTCGGCAACGGAGTGGGTGCGCCGCTGTCCTTCGGCGTCGCGGGTCTCATCCTGCTGCTGTTCTCGGTGGGCTTCATCGGAATGACACCGCACGTGCGCAACCCCGGGGCCTTCTACTGCTACGTGGTCGACGGGCTCGGTAAGGCAGTCGGTCTCGGCGGGGCGTTCATCGCCACCGCCGCGTATCTGTTGTTCGCCGCGGGATCGTATGTCTACCTTGGCCTGATCTTCGTCGACATGACGACCCGGCTGTTCGGTGCGCCCGTCGGCAACTGGCAGATCTGGGCATTCGTCCTGCTGGGCGTCATCACTGTGCTCGGACTGCTGCGCATCGATCTGTCGATGAAGGTGATCGGCACCCTGGTCGCGGTCGAGTGCATCATCGTGGTGCTCTGGGAGCTCGCGGTTTTCATCAAGGGTGGCCCTGAGGGCTACTCGTTGCACACCTTCAGCGTCGACGCCTTCACCTCGGGTCCCGTCGGTATCGGAATCCTTTTCGCGATGCTGTGCATGATCGGTTTCGAGGGCGGCGCATGCTTCCGCGACGAGACCAAGAACCCCGAGAAGAACGTGCGCCGGGCCACCTATACGGCCATCATCTTGATGACGGTGCTGGCCGGCATCGGTTGCTGGGTCTACATCATCTCCACGGGTCCGTCGTCGGTGGTCGAGGTGGCCCAGACCGATCCGGTCGGTTCGTTCTTCACGAGCATCGAGAAGTATCTGGGCAACGTATTCCTGCACCTGGTGACGATCATCCTGGTCACCAGCCAGGGTGCGGCCATCATCTCCATCCAGGGCAACGGTTCCCGCTATCTGTTCGCGCTCGGCCGCGACCGGGTGCTGCCGGCGAAGCTCGCCTCGGTACACCGCAGACTGCAGTCCCCGCACATCGCGGTGCTGACGCTGTCGGGGATCTGTCTGGTGGCGCTCGTGGTCATCGTGGCGTGCCGCCTCGACGCGGTGCAGGCGTACGCCACACTGACCGGGGCCGGGATCTACTTCATGCTGCCGCTGCTGATCGTGACCAGTATCGCGATCGCAGTGTTCTTCCGCCGCAGGTCCGATATCCGCGCCAACATCTGGGTCTCGACCGTGGCCCCGATCGCCGCCGCCATCGTGCTCGTCATCCTGTTCGTCCTGACCACGCAGAACCTGACGATCCTCACGGTCACCGCCACGGGAGCGGTGATCGCGGAGGTCGCCCTCGTGGTGGTCGCGTTGTCCGGCGTCGCATTGGCGTTGCGCTACAAGAAATCCCGGCCCGACGTCTACGAGAGCATCGGCAATCAGTAGCCCCACCTAGGACGATGTCCCGGTCCTCCATATCGTCGAGAGATCGGCGGTGTGGAGGACCGTCGTATGCCGCGGGAAGATCGTGTTCATCAGGAACGCGTGGGTGTCGGGGTCGGGGTCGGCGCAGGCGTCTTTCACGACGACGATCTGGAAATCGCGGTCCATCGCTTCCCGCACGGTGCTGAGGACGACCCCGCCGGTGCTGATGCCGGCCAACAGAAGCGTGCTGACAGTGCGTGCTCGAAGCTGCGGCCCGAGGTCGGTGGTGGTGAAGGCGCCGACGCGGGTCTTGCGCACGGTGATGTCCTGGGGCCGGGGGTCGAGATCGCGCTGGATTTGGGTCGACGGGGCGTCGGCGTGAAACTGGGTTCGACGATCTGGCGTGATCATGCGCGCCATGGCGCTGGTGGCAGGTATGGCGTCGAATTCGCTGTCATCGAACCCGACTCGCACCCAGCCGATGTGGCCGCCATGCTCGCGTACGGCTGCGATGGCCTGCTTGGCCCGTTCCAGGAGCGCTTGTCTCTCGGGGAGCCTTTCCACGATCGCCACCTGGTAATCCATCACGAGTAGCGCGGTGTTGACGGGGTCCAGCTGCAATTGGTCGGTAGCTCCGCTCATTCCGCCCACCGTACTGCTCAGTGCAGACGGTGGCGGTAGCTCAGTTGCGGGAGATCGCCCACCGTCAGATATCCGGGGCGCGCGGCGATCACCTGGGGGATGCGGTTCACCAGCGTGGCGCAGGTGGTGACATGGGTGGGCACGTTGTCGTTGCGCAGGTTGAGGTCCGGATCACCGCTGATCCGCCATTCATTGACGTCGGATTCGTTTGGCAGATAGACCTTTCCGGTGTTCTCCAGGACCAGATCGACCCCTTCGCGGGTTCGCACCGTGTCGACATCGGTGAAGCCGGTGACGCGCCCTTTCGGGATCGGCCGTTGCAGTGCCGCGCAGTGCATGTCCGCGCGGGCCACCTCGGGGCGGCTGACGGTGGTGGCTGCGGTCGGATGCAGGCCTGCGACGTCGGCGAGAAGCTCGAGAGCGGTCCGGCCGAAGGTCGGCGGCCGCTGTGCGTTCCTGGCCCAGTCCTCGAACTGCTCGACAGTCACCCCGACCTGCTGGTCGTGGGCGAGTTCGGCGCCGAAATCGTCCACGTTCCACGTCACCACGCCGGCGACCTTGTCGACCCGGTGGGCAGTGCCCATCAGCACCGCCACCAGGCTGACCCAGAAGCCGTCCTGCTGGCCCGAACACATGAAGCTCACCCCGTGGCGCTTGGCGGCGGCATCGATCCGCGCCGTCGCCTCAGGCGAGGTGTTCCGTGAATAGAGCAACTCCTCGGACAACGACAGCACGTTGGCGCCGGCTTCGAGGCACCGGAGAGTGGGTTTCTCCATCTCCTCCATGTACGACGCAATCGTCATGACGACCACGTCGGGCCGCGTGCGAGCCAGCACGTCGTCGATGTCGGAATCGACCGTGACGCCCAACTCGTGGCGCAGTCCGGCCACCTGCCCGATGTCCCGCCCGATCTTGGCCTCACTGCGTGCGACGGCCCCGACGACCTCAGCGCCTTTCTCGACGAGCATTCGCACGATGAGGGATCCCATTGCGCCGATCCCGTACATGACCACGCGGGTGGCCGCGCTCTGAGCCCGGGCTGTGGACGTGTCGACGGGATCGATCACCTGATGTCTCCTCCTTCGGATCGGCTCCTTGGCCGGGTCAGCGACCCATCGCACCCGACGCCTACGTTAATACCTTATTCATCTGAGGTATGAGGTTAAAACACCCGGCTCCGGCGGTCCTGCTGGCCAAATCATCGGAGCGGCGGCTATAGTTCCAGCCGTGAACATCGGCACGCGCAACTATTGGCGCTTTATCAAGGCTCCGGGTGGAGCCTTCGATATGGCGCACTAGACACGCGCGATCGCCACCCGGAGCCCGAGCAGTGACCACAAGGTCGCTGCTTTTCGTCATTCAGGGCACCGGACGAGCTGCAGGTCTGCCCTGAGATTACTTTCAGGAAGGCCCAGTGCACATGACTCTCACATCGGAACCCGTCGATACCCGGAGCACTTCCGACAGACGGATCGTCTCATTCCGCGCAGTGCCGGCACCCGAGCAGATCCGGTCCGAATTCCCGCTGTCGGCACGCAATGCCGAAGCGGTACAGAAACACCGCGACGAGATCGCGGAGATCATCGCCGGCCGTGACGATCGACTGCTGGTGGTCGTCGGGCCGTGCTCGGTACACGACCCGGTGGCGGCGCTGGACTACGCGCGCCAACTGCTCCCGCTGGTCGACGCCTACGCCGATCAGCTGAAGATCGTCATGAGGGTGTACTTCGAGAAGCCGCGCACCACCGTCGGGTGGAAGGGGCTGATCAACGATCCGGCCTTGGACGGCAGCTTCGATGTCGAGCGCGGACTGCGCACTGCGCGTGGGCTGTTGCTCGACATCGGAACGATGGGGCTCGCGGTGGGCTGTGAGTTCCTTGAACCGACCAGTCCGCATTACATCGCCGACACCGTGGCATGGGGGGCAATTGGGGCTCGGACCACCGAGTCTCAGATCCACCGCCAACTGGCGTCAGGGCTGTCCATGCCCGTCGGTTTCAAGAACGGCACCGACGGCAATCTCCAACCCGCCATCGATGGCGTCAAAGCAGCTGCGGCCGAACATGTTTTCTTCGGTATCGACAGCCTGGGGCGTGGTGCCATCGTCGAGACCGCGGGTAATCCCGACTGCCACGTGATTCTGCGCGGCGGGTCGACGGGGCCCAACCACGATTCCGCGTCGGTGGCCGATGCGCTGGCCGATCTCGCAGCGGCCGGGCTGCCCGGCAAGGTGATGATCGATTGCTCCCATGCCAATTCGAACAAGGATCACATCCGGCAGGCCGAGGTGGCAGCTGACATCGCCACGCGGATCGCGAACGGGGAACGTGGCATTGGTGGCGTGATGTTGGAGAGCTTCCTGGTGGCCGGCGCTCAATCGCTCAGCGGGGAACTGACCTACGGTCAGTCCGTCACCGACAAGTGCATGGATTTCGGCACCACGGCGAGTCTGCTTGCGCGCCTCCATGACGCGAAACGTCGTGCTGGCGCGGGCGTGAGTCGGTGAGGTTCGCTCTGTTCAACTCGGCGGCGGCCCGGGTCGGCAGCTTCACTCTCATCGCGCCGAGACTGTAGTTCTGGCCCCGGCCACTCGGGCGATGCGTACACAAACAACAGTCTCGGCGGCAGGGGGATGGCGGCAGGGGGCGGCCCGGGTCGGCAGCTTCACTCTCATCGCGCCGAGACTGTAGTTCTGGCCCCGGCCACTCGGGCGATGCGTACACAAACAACAGTCTCGGCGGCAGGGGGATGGCGGCGGGGGGATGGCGGCAGGGGGTGGCGGCGGGGGGTGGGTAATACGGAGGTGGGCGACCGTGCGAGGCGTTCGCTGTCAGCGCAAAGTGTCTCGGACTTCCCTGATCTGGCTCTCAGTGCGATCTCAGCGAAGTCCTTCATCGTAAACGGCAACGATGTTGTTCGATGAATGAGAAAGAGACGAAAACGCAATGACGCCCCCGCGATCGCTTCACGGTGATCAACCAAACCACAGAAGCGACTACACGGTTCCGCCAGCCTTCGCCTTTGATGACACCCAACCGTTGCCGCGGGTATCGTCACGCGTCCACCGTTCCGTTTCGGCTGCACCGTCGACGGCACGACGGTCCCGTCGCAAGGGCCTCCTGATCGGAGCCACTGCACTGGCGGTGGCAAGTGGGGGCGTGGGCGCCTCGACCGCAATGCTCATGAACAAGCCGCATCCCACTCCTGTCGCCCAGGCGGCAAGCGCGCCGGCCCCGGCGCTCGCGCAGGCGCCGGTGAACCAACCGGCCGCGTCGATCCCCTCGTCGTCGGTGGAACAGGTTGCGGCGAAGGTCATGCCGAGCGTCGTCAAACTCAAAGTGCAGACCGGCGAAGGCGGCGATGAAGGCTCCGGCATCGTCCTGACGGCTGACGGACTGATCCTGACCAACAATCACGTCGTGGCGCCCGCCGCCGCCTCGGGCTCAGGTGCGCAGCCGTCGGCCATGCAGGGTTCCGGCGACGTCTCGACCACCGTGAGCTTCTCCGATGGCCAGACCGTGCCGTTCACGATTGTGGGTACCGATCCCATGGGCGATCTGGCTGTGGTTCAGGCCCAGGGTGTTTCGGGATTGACGCCGATCGCGATCGGCGCTTCGAAGGACGTGAAGGTGGGCCAGGACGTGGTGGCCATCGGTTCACCGCTGGGCTTGCAGGGCACTGTCACCACCGGGATCGTCAGCGCGCTCAATCGTCCGGTGGCAGCCGGCGGCGGGCCAGACGGCAATGTGTCGGTGCTCAACGCTCTCCAGACCGACGCCGCGATCAACCCCGGCAACTCCGGAGGTGCGTTGGTGAACATGAACGGCGAGTTGATCGGTGTCAACTCCGCGATCGCCAGCATGGGTGGCGGTGACTCCGGTTCAGGTGGCCAGGCCGGCTCGATCGGCCTCGGCTTCGCGATCCCTTCCGATCAAGCCAAGCGTATCGCCCAAGAGCTGATTTCGACGGGGACCGCCAGCCACGGTTCCCTGGGTGTGCAACTGAGCGATGAACAATCCGGCAACGGTGGAGTGGCGATCGCCGACGTGGTCGCCGACGGTCCGGCCGCCGCGGCGGGCCTGCCGAGCGGAGCGGTGATCACCAAGGTCGACGATCAGGTTGTCGATGGCCCGGAATCGCTTATCGCAGCTGTGCGTTCGAAGGCGCCGGGCGATACGGTGGCCCTCACCTACAGCGACGGTGACGGCGCAGCGCAGACCACGCAGGTGGTGCTCGGCAAGGCATAACGCCACCGACATCCGACCGACACTGAGCGGCCGCCGTCATTGCGATGACGGCGGCCGCTTCGTGTTGGCTTCGAAGTTCGTTGCCAGCGGCAGAAATACGTCATCGACGATCTCGGCAATGGTCTCCGGCGGCACCGGCGCCATCGTCATGAAGAGTTCGTGCCGGAGCAGGTCGGAGGGCAGCGCGACGACGCGGGCCGGCGGAGTCGCCGCGAGTTCGCCTCTGGCGACGGCGCGCTTCACGATCACATCCATACCGCTGGGCCCCTCGGGCAGGAACCACTGCCGAAGTTGGTCCGGGGATCCGCCGGCCTCGTCGTAGTACACGCCGAGTCGCGCTGCGATCACACCGATGACTCGCGATCGCCGGTCACTGAACTCGGTCAACATGGCGAGCACGTCGTCGCGTAGATTCCCGGTATCGGGGGTCGGAATCATGTCGATCTCGCCGCGGCGGCTGACCACTGCCTTCAGCAAATCCAGCCGTGAAGGCCAGCGCCGGTACAACACCGACCGGGCCGACGACGATCTGGCCGCCACAGCATCGATGGTGAACCGTTCGTAGCCGGCCTCGATGAGCTGGTCCCAGCCTGCGTCGAGGATGGCCTCCTCCAGTGCGGCACCGCGACGCCGTTGCCCGGCCGACCCAATAGAGGACACTTGCGTAGCTTATCGGGTGCTGCTACCGTTGGCCAATAAGCGACATTACCGTAGCTTATTTGTCGTCCGTCGCGTTCGCAAAGACAGAAGAAAGGTCACCGACATGCCGCCACGCAGTGCCCTGATCTCCGGCGCCAGCATTGCCGGACCGGTGCTCGCCTTCTGGCTGGCGGAGGCCGGCTGGGACGTCACTGTCGTCGAGCGCGCCCAAACTCTGCGCACCAGTGGGTATCCGATCGACATCCGCGGTACAGCGGTCGACATCGTCCGACGAATGGGACTGCACGACCAGATCGTGGGCGAGCGCTACCAGCATGTTCCGGTGTCACTGCTCTCGCCCGGCGGGCGCCGGTTGTGCACGCTGGATTTCGGCAACCTGCTGAGCGACGCCGGATCGGGTGACGTCGAACTCACCAGGGGTGCTCTCAGTGAGATTCTGTACGACGCCAGTGCGGATCGGGTCGACTACCGCTTCGGCGACTCGATCACGGTCTTGGCGCAGGCCGGCAACGGGGTCGACGTAACCTTCGACGACGGCCGGTCGCAGACCTTCGACGTGGTGATCGGCGCCGACGGAATCCACTCCAACGTCCGCAGATTGGCCTTCGGCGACGAGTCGCAGTTCGTCCACCATCTCGGGCCCTGCGCGGCGATCTGGGATGTACCGGCCGAGATGTTCTCTCCTGGTGCCGGTTTCATGTACTCCCACCCAGGGCGCACCGTCATGGTCGAGCGTCCCGCCGACGGGGGAGCTGCTCGGGCGTTCCTGGCCTTCGTCCATCCGGCCCCGGGTGAGGTGAGCCGGAACGACACCGACGAGATCATGCGCACGCTCCGCGGCGCCTTCGCCGAGGACCGTTGGCGAACAGCCGAAATCATCGAAACGATGCCCGCCGCCAATGACCTCTACTTCGACACCGTCAGTCAGGTCAGGATGGACAGGTGGAGTTCCGGCCGGGTCGCACTGGTGGGCGACGCCGCCTACGCTCCCGCCTTCCTGTCCGGGCAGGGCACCAGCATTGCCATCGCGGGCGCCTACGTGCTGGCCAGTGAACTGGCCCGCAGCGATCAGCCCGAGGCGGCGTTCGCGGCGTATGAAGGCAGACTTCGCGACTACGTGGTGAAGAACCAGATGCTGGCGCTGCGCACCGACTCCACGGTGATATCGCGCACTCAGAAACAACTGCTGCGCCGCAACATCAAACTGTGCGCGGTGCCCTGGCTGCAACGCTTCGGCCTCACCCACCTACTGCAGACACCGGTGCAGGCTGCGGCCACCGACCTGTCGCTGTCGAGCCTCGATCTGCTAGCCGCTGACTGCCCCGACATCGCGCACCGCGCCGCGATCCGCGGACGTGGCGAGCAGGGCGTAGGCGCGCAGGGCCGCTGACACGGGGCGGTCGCGCTCGTGTGGCCGGTAGCCGCCGGCGCGCTCGAGATCGGCGCGCCGCTGCGCCAATTCATCGTCGTCCACGTCGAGGGTGACCAGGCGGGAGGGGATGTCGATGAGAATGCGGTCGCCGTCGCGGACGAGCGCGATCACGCCACCGGCCGCCGCCTCTGGGGACACGTGACCGATCGACAACCCCGACGATCCGCCGGAGAAGCGTCCATCGGTGATCAGCGCGCACGCCTTACCGAGGCCTCGGCCCTTGAGAAATGATGTCGGATAGAGCATCTCCTGCATACCGGGCCCGCCGCGCGGGCCTTCATACCGGACAACCACCACATCTCCGGCGCTCACGCGACCACCGAGAATCGCGTCGACAGCATCTTCCTGCGACTCGACCACGACCGCGGGGCCTGAGAACGTCAACAGGGTGTCGTCCACACCTGCGGTCTTGATGACCGCCCCGTCAGGCGCCAGGTTGCCGGTGAGGATGGCCAGCCCGCCGTCGGGTGAATACGCATGCGCGACATCGCGGATGCATCCGTGGGCGGCATCGAGGTCGAGGCTTTCCCACCGTTCGGATTGCGAGAATGCGGTGGCACTGCGCTGCCCACCGGGTGCGGCGTGAAACAGTTCGACAGCCTCGACCGTGGGACTGATACCCCGGACATCCCAGGCGTCGAGCCAGTCGTCCAGTGTGGCGGCGTGAACAGCGTGCACGTCCTTGGTCAGCAGCCCAGCGCGATGCAGTTCGCCGAGGATCGCTGGAATACCGCCGGCCCGGTGGACATCCTCCATCAGGTGCACGCCGTTGGGTGCGACCTTGCAGATGCAGGGGATACGGCGGGAGATCTCGTCGATCTCACCGATCGCGAAGTCATGGCCCGCCTCGTGCGCCGCGGCCATCAGATGGAGCACGGTATTGGTCGACCCGCCCATCGCGACGTCCATCGCCATGGCGTTCTCGAAACTTGACCGCGAGGCGACGGCCCGTGGCAGCACCGAGGTGTCGCCATGGTCGTAATACCGCGTGGCGAGCTCGACCACGGTGGCGCCGGCCTTGTCGTACAGTGCTCGGCGGGCGGTGTGGGTCGCCAGCACCGACCCGTTGCCCGGCAGGGCAAGTCCCATCGCCTCGACAAGGCAGTTCATCGAATTGGCGGTGAACATCCCCGAACACGATCCGCACGTCGGGCAGGCGGCCTCCTCGATCCGCGCCAGGTCGTCGTCCGAGACAGATGGATCGGCGGCACCGGTCATGGAATCGATCAGATGCAGACCCGAGCGCACCCGGCCGTCGACCAATGTGGCGGTACCGCCCTCCATCGGACCGCCCGACACGAACACCGTAGGGATGTCGAGCCGCAGCGCGGCCATCAGCATGCCTGGAGTGATCTTGTCGCAGTTGGAGATGCAGACCAGCGCGTCGGCCCGGTGTGCTTCCACCATGTACTCGACAGAGTCGGCGATCAGGTCACGCGACGGCAGCGAGTAGAGCATTCCGGAATGCCCCATCGCGATACCGTCGTCCACGGCGATGGTGTTGAACTCGCGCGGTATGCCGCCGGCGGCATGGATGGCGGCGGAGACGATGCGGCCCACGGGTTGCAGGTGCGTGTGCCCCGGCACGAATTCGGTGAAGCTGTTCGCGACGGCCACGATGGGCTTGCCGAAATCCTCACGGGCGACGCCGGCCGCCCGCAGCAACGCGCGTGCGCCGGCCATGTTCCGGCCGTGAGTGACAGTGCGGGAACGCAACGGGATCGAAGCTGAGACCATCACATCACTGTCGGTGATGCGTCCTGTACTGGGAAGACTCCGTCACTACTAGTAGTAGCAGTACTAGTCTTGATGGGTGTCCACTGACGAGGACCGCCGCGCCGAACTCGGCGCCTTCCTGCGGTCGAGCCGCGAACACCTGGTCCGGGCTGAATTCGGCCTGCCGCCAGCCGGCCGGGGACGGACGGTCGGACTCCGTCGCGAGGAAGTGTCCTACCTGTCTGGTGTGAGTGTCACCTGGTACACGTGGCTCGAGCAGGGGCGCGACATCAACCCGTCCCGTCAGGTGCTCGACGCCGTGAGCCGCACCCTGCGCCTTGGGGTACCCGCGCACCGTTACGTCCTGGGCCTGGCGGGCTTCGCGCCGTTGCCCGCCCGCGCCGCGGACGAGGTCATGACGGCGCCGCCGCACGTGCAGCGCTTTCTCGATGCGATCGGTGACAACCCCGCGTATGCCCTGACACCGGAGTGGGGTATCGCCGGCTGGAACGCCGCCTACCGTCGTCTCTACCCCAACGTCGCGACCACGCCGGCCGCACAACGCAATCTGCTGTGGGTGGTGTTCACCGACCCGGCGGTCCGGACACTGCTTGACGACTGGCAGGTGACCAGTCAACGGTTTCTCGCGGAGTTCCGGGCCGAGAACGGTTCCCGCCTGGGCGATCCCGCGCTGCTCGACCTGGTGGCGCGACTGTCGGAGGCCAGTGCCGACTTCCGCACCGGTTGGGAACGCCACGACATCCGCGGTTTCGAATCACGTGAGCGGGTCTTCCACCACCCGGAGCTCGGGACGGTCCGCTATGAGCACCACCAACTGCGGCCCTCGGATCACCCCGAGGTGCAGATCGTGGTGTACACACCGGCCGCCACTTAGCGCCAGGGGCTCAGGCGCGGGCCGGGCTGGTCAGCGCCTGCCGCAGAGTGCGCTGCACTCGTGGTCCGCGGATCGACCGCTGCGCCGCGCGACAGCGCACGCGTCAGATGACCGCGCCCGGGTTCAGGATGCCGTCGGGGTCGAGGGCCGTCTTGATGCGCCGGGTCAGCTCCATGGCCTCGGGTCCGAGATAACCTGCCAGCCAAGGTTTCTTGAGCCGACCGACTCCGTGTTCCCCGGTGATGGTGCCGCCCAGACCGACGGCCAGGTCCATGATCTCGCCGAACGCCTGCTCGGCCCGGCGAGCCATGTCGGCGTCGTCGGGGTCGAAGACGATCAACGGATGGGTGTTGCCGTCGCCGGCATGCGCGATCACCGAAATCATCAATTCCCGTTCGGTGGCCAGCTTTTCCACGCCGTCGACCAGATCGGCCAGCGCCGACAGCGGCACGCCGACGTCTTCGAGGAGCAGCGAACCCTTGGCCTCCACCGCGGGAATCGCGAAGCGCCGGGCGACCACGAACGCCTCACCCTCTTCGGGGTCCGACGTGGAGTACACCTCGGTGGCGCCGTGTTTTTCGAAGATGGCGGCCATGAACTCGGCGTCTTCGGCGCCGGCCGCGCCACGCTCGTCGGATGCCGCGACCATCATCGCCTTGGCGTTGCGGTCCAGTCCCATCTTCAGCTTGTCCTCGACGGCATTGATCGCCACCGCATCCATGAATTCGAGCATCGCCGGCCGGATCTTCGCGGTGATCGAGAGCACCGCGTCGGCGGCGGCGCGCACCGAGTCGAACGTCGCCACCACCGTGCACGCCGCGTGCTGCGGCGGGAGTAGGCGCAGGGTCACCTCGGTGACGACGCCGAGTGTGCCTTCGCTGCCGACGAACAGCTTCGTCAGGCTCAGTCCCGCAACGTCTTTCAGGCGCGGGCCACCCAATCGGACGGCAGTGCCGTCGGCCAGGACCACCTGCAGGCCCAGGACGTAATCGGTGGTCACGCCGTATTTCACGCAGCACAGGCCGCCCGCGTTGGTGGCGATGTTGCCACCGATACTGCAGATCTCGAACGACGAGGGGTCCGGTGGATACCACAGCCCGTATTCCGCGACCGCCTTCTTGACCTCCGCATTCAACAGTCCAGGCTGCACGACGGCGGTTCGGGTCACCGGGTCGACGGTGATATCGCGCATTTTCTCGGTCGACAGCACAATGCCGCCGTCCACGGCGGTGGCGCCGCCCGACAGCCCGGTGCCCATGCCGCGCGGGACCACGGGGACGCCGTGCTTGGTCGCCCAGCGCAGCACGGTCTGCACCTCTTCGGTGCGGCGCGGGCGCACCACCGCCATCGGCGTGCCGGCGTCGGGGTCCACGGCCCGGTCCTGGCGGTAGGACGCCAGGATGTCGGGATCGGTGACCACGATGTCGGGAAGTTCGGTGATGAGCTCGGCGAGCATGTCAGCGACCACGGAAGTCGATGCTAGCGGCGTCACGGCAAGATCCAGGACAGCACCGGTGAGGCCTGCAGCCCGGAAATCACACACAACAGTGCGAGGAATCCCAAACTCCACAGGACGACCCGCCGGAAGATGTCGCCTTCCTTGCCGTCGAGGCTGACGGCCGCGGCCGCGATGGCGAGGTTCTGCGGCGAGACCATTTTGCCGAGGACGCCGCCGGAACTGTTCGAGGCGGCCATCAGCACGTCGGACAATCCGGCCTGATTCGCGGCGGTGACCTGCAGCGCGCCGAACAGAGAATTGGCCGAGGTGTCGGATCCTGTCACGGCAACCCCGAGCCACCCGAGGATTGGGGACAGGACGGCGAACAGGCCGCCCGTCGCAGCCAGCCAGGTGCCCAGTGAGATGGTCTGGCCGGACAGGTTCATCACGAATGCCAAGGCCAGCACCGTCATCACCGTCACGATCGCCCAGCGCAGCTGCTGCAGTGTCGCTCCGTACGCCTTCAGCGCGCGCGGTGCTGAGAGCCGCAACACGATCATGGTGATGACGCCCGCGACGAGCATCTGCGTGCCCGGTGTGGTCAGCAGGTTGAGGGTGAACTTCGTCAGCGTGCTCGGCTCGCCGGCCGCGTTGACGACGTGCAGACCGGGCCAGTTGAACGCGAAGGTCGCCTTGTCGAGGAGAGTTTTCACGGCTCCGATCTGGCAGATCACGAAGACCGCGATGATGATGCCGTAGGGCGCATAGGCCTTCATCACGTCCGCCCGGGAATCCGGTGTCGCGTCGCGGTGCGCCGGGCCGCGGGTCACGTCGTCACCGCCCCCGCCCGCCATGACGGTCGACGGGGCGCGTCGGGGCTGGCGGATCCGCACCATCGCGACCACGGCCGCGGCCGACAACAACGATGCGACGACGTCGGCCAGCGGCACCGAGAGAAAGTTCGACGTGGCGTACTGGGCCACGGCGAACACCACGCCGCAGACCACCGCGACCAGCCATGTCTCCCGGACACCGCGCCAACCGTCGACGATGAGGACCAGCGCCAGCGGCACGAACAGCGCCAAGATGGGTGTCTGTCGACCGACCATCGCTCCCAGCGTGTCGACGGGTAGTTCGGTGACCTTGCCCAGCGTGATGATCGGTGTTGCCATGGCGCCGAACGCCACGGGCGCGGTGTTGGCCACCAGCGCCAGCACCGCCGCCTTGATCGGTTTGAAGCCGAGCGCCATGAGCATCACGGAGGTGACCGCGACCGGTGTGCCGAAGCCGGCGAGCGCCTCAAGAAGCGCGCCGAACGAGAACGCGATGATGACCGCCTGAATGCGTTGGTCGTCGCTCACTGAACTGAAGGAGCGCCGTAGCACGTCGAAATGCCCTGTCTCGACGGTCATCTGGTACACCCAGATGGCATTGATGACGATCCACAGGATCGGGAAGAAGCCGAAGGCGGCTCCCTCGGTGCCCGCCAGTAACGTCTGGCCCACCGGCATGCCGTAGACCACGACCGCGATCACGATGCTGACGGCGAGCGATATCAGCGATGCCGCCCAGGCCGTCATCTTGATCGCTCCCAGAAGAACGAACAGGAGTAGCAGCGGTATCGCGGCCACGACAGCGCTCCAGGCCAACGAATTGGCGACAGGATCGAGAACCTGCTGGTACACGGCGATCACCTCACTGTGGCATGCATCACATCCACAGGTGGTTACCCGGGTTCAGGGCCTTGTAACTCGGTCGGGGAAATGCTCGGGCGGGGGGTCGTCCAGCGCCTTGAGTGACGGAAGCGCCAGCGCGAGGACCCCGACCAGCAGCATCGGCAGCGACAACGCGAGGAATGTGGTGTGCAGCCCGGCGGCGTCGGCCAGCGGGCCGGCCAGGATCAGACCCAACGGCCCGGCGGCGTACGCCAACGATCCCATCACCCCGACGACGCGGCCGCGCAGGTGTTGCGGGGCACGGGTCTGCATCACGTAGTTGTAGATCGGGGCGATCGGCCCGTACACGAAGCCGACCACCGCACACAGCACCAGGATCAGGGGCAGCGGAGGCAGGAACGCGATCACCGTCATGCACACCCCGAGCGTCAGCACCGCGACCAGCATGACGGTGCGCTTCTTGGAGTATTTGCTCAGTACCGCGTAGCTCAGCGCCCCGACGAGCCCGCCGACCGACAATGCCATCAGCACCCAGCCGAGGTGCGCGGGTTCGTTGCGGTCCGTGAAGTATTTCGGGAACAGCACCGACTCCATGGGCATGTACAGGCCGGTCACCGTCAGGTCGACGAACGCCAGCGTCCGCAGCACCTTGTTGTTCCACACAAAGCTAAGGCCCTCGACGATGCCCGACCAGACCCCTCCCGGGAGCTTGGTGCTGTCGGGACGCCCGGCCCCCTCCAGGCGCAGCGCCGAGATCGCCACGATCGACAGCAGGAACGCCGCAGCAGTGACCCACATGGTGTTGACGCCGCCGAGTGTCGCGATCATCAGCCCGCCGATCCCGGGCCCGACGATGTAGGCCAGGTTGAACACGGCCTCGTAGACGGAGTTGGCGTGGTCGAGCGTCCAACCGGCGCGGGTGGCGGCTTCGGGCAGCATGGACTCACGCGCCGTCATACCCGCGGGATCGAACAGCGCTCCCAGGGCGGCCAGGCCGGCCAGAACGCCCACGTTGATGGCGTCCACGCCGAACGCCAGCGCGATCACGGGGACGGCCGCCACCGACAACGCCGAGAGCGCATCGGAGATCATCGACACCCGGCGCCGGCCGATGTAGTCGACGGCGGTGCCCGCGATCAGTGTCGCGACCAGCAGGGGGATGGTTCCGGCCATCGCCACCAGCGACGCATCCAGCGCCGAACCGTTGCGCTGCAGCACCAGCCACGGAAATGCCACGATCGAGATGCCGTTACCGGCCCCGGCCATCAGCGCGGCGAACAGGATCAGCAGGACCGGCCCGCGCTTGGTGTTGGACATGGCGAATTGACGCTAGCAGCGCGGGCATGCCGTCCAC
>CAMFLL010000077.1 GCA_945957405.1 uncultured Mycolicibacterium sp.
TCTCGGTGGCGTGGCCGCGATGGTTGGTGTGCTCGACCCGCAATCGGACCCGGCTCTCCAGCGCATGCGCCAGAAGGTCGCGTCCGGCGGCCGTGGTGGAGGTTGCATTGGGGTTCACGATCAGCACGGCGCGCACGAGCCACGAGCCTACTGTCAGGCGATACTCCGCAGGACGCTGAGCACGTTGTCGATCAGGGGGGAATGCACACCTGTCATGCGGGCGGCCACCAGGTCCACGCCCAGCGTCGCGGGCAACAGCGGCCGGTAGCACACGCCGGCGATGTCGAGCGCCGCCGTCGGGTCGGGCACAATCGCGACGCCCAGCCCGGCGGCCACCATGGTGACCAACGTGGAGGTCTCCTCGACCTCGTGCCTGACCCGAGGGACGTAGCCGGCGTCGGCGCAGATCGCGGTCAGCACACTGCTCATGACCGACCGGCCGTGCCCAGCGTGCGCCACGAAGTCCTCGTTGCGCAGATCGGCGACGCGGAGGCTCTCGTGGTCGACCAGCCGATGCCCGGCGGGCAGTACAGCCAGCAGACGGTCGCGGCGCACGGTCTGCGTCACCACGCCGGCCGCCGCCACGGGCGGGCGCAGCAGCCCCACGTCGATCTCCCCGGCGGCCAACGCCGACAACTGCGCGGGGGCCAGCATCTCGCCGCGCACGCTGACCTCGACCCCGGGCAGGGTCTCGCGCAGGGTGCGGACCAGGGTCGGCAGCAGCGAGTACGTCGCTGAGCCGACGCAGCCGACGGTCAGGCGCCCTTCGGCGCCCTCGGCGATCCGCCGGGCTTGCTCGCCGGCGTCGTCGACGGCGTCCAGGATCGCCACGGTGCGGGCCAGATACGCCGCTCCGGCCGCGGTCAGTTCGACGCTGCGGGTGGTGCGGGTCAGCAGGGCTACCCCGAGTTCGCGTTCGAGCTGACGCACCTGCTGTGACAGCGGTGGCTGGGCGATGTGCAGACGTTCGGCGGCGCGACCGAAGTGCAATTCCTCGGCGACGGCCCGGAAGTAACGCAGGTGCCGCAGTTCCACGATTAGGACTCTATTCCTATTAATGCATGGAATTTAAGTACTTCAGAATATGGCTGCGTCACCTTACGGTCGATCTATGAGTTCTGGCCACGACATCGTCATCTGTAATCCGGTACGCACACCCGTCGGGCGCATGGGCGGCGCGCTGGCCGCGCTGACCGCCGCCGACCTGGCGACAGCCACCCTGCGCGGTCTGATCGCCCGGACAGGATTGGGCGAGGGTGACGTCGATGACGTGATCCTGGGCAACGGCTACCCGAACGGCGAAGCACCCGCGATCGGCCGGATCGCGGCACTGGACGCGGGGCTGGGCACCGCGGTGCCAGGTCTGCAGATCGACCGGCGGTGTGGCTCGGGCCTGCAGGCGGTGCTGTATGCCGCGGGTCAGGTTGCCACCGGCGCAGCGCGCGTCGTCGTCGCCGGAGGCGCGGAGTCGATGTCCAATGTCGAGCACTACGCCCTCGGGCTGCGCACCGGCGTTCGGCAGGGTGGGATCGCGCTGCAGGACAGGCTTGACCGAGCCCGCGAAACTGCCGGCGGCACAAGTCATCCCGTCGCCGGTGGCATGATCGAGACGGCCGAGAACTTGCGGCGCGAGTACGGCATCACCCGCGCCGAGCAGGACGAGCTCTCGGTCCGCTCGCATCAGCGCGCCATTGCCGCCCACGACTCCGGCCGGTTCGCCGACGAACTTCTGCCGCTGACCGTTCCCGGCAAGCGCGGCCGGCCGGACACCGTGGTGGACCGCGACGAGCATCCGCGCGCGGACATCAGCGTCGAATCACTGGCCGCCTTGCGGCCGATGCGGCTCAAGGTCGACGCCGACGCAACCGTCACCGCGGGCAACGCGTCAGGCCAAAATGACGGCGCCGCACTGTGTGTCGTCACCACCCGCGCCGAAGCCGACGCCCGTGGCCTGACACCCATGCTTGCCTTGAAATCCTGGGCGGTCACCGGTTGCGGTCCGGAGATCATGGGGATCGGACCGGTTGGCGCGACGGCCGCCGCCCTCGACCGCGCGGGCCTCACCCTCGACGAGATCGACCTGATCGAACTGAACGAGGCCTTCGCGGCGCAGGTCCTCGCGGTGCTGTCGGAATGGAAGATCGATCCGCTCGATGAGCGGCTCAACCCGTGCGGCTCGGGCATTTCGCTGGGCCACCCGATCGGCGCCACCGGTGCCAGGGTGCTGGCCACCGCGGCTCATGAGGCGCGGCGCCGCGGCGCCCGTCACGTGCTGGAGACGATGTGCATCGGTGGCGGGCAAGGGCTGGCCGCGGTGTTCGAGGCAGTGCGATGACTGCCGTTGCCGTGCACGCGGTCGTGTCCGGCCGCACAGACGGGCCCGCCGTCGTGCTGTCGGGATCGCTCGGTTCCACCCACCGGATGTGGGATGCGCAATTGTCCGAACTGGAACGGCATTTCACCGTGGTGCGCTACGACACCCGTGGTCACGGCGCGTCACCGGTGCCCGACGGTCCCTATTCGATCGACGACCTGGCCGACGACGTCATCGCGCTGCTCGACGGTCTCGGGATCGCCCGCGCTCATATCGTCGGCCTCTCGCTGGGAGGTATGACAGCGATGCGCCTGGCGGCCCGTAACCCGGAGCGCGTCGACCGCATGGTGCTGCTGTGCACCGGTGCCCAACTGCCGCCGTCCAGCGGATGGACCGACCGCGCCGCCACGGTGCGCGCCGACGGCACGGGCGCGGTGGCCGCCGCGGTGGTGCAGCGGTGGTTCACCCCTGAATACCTCGCGGCCCATCCCGACGAGCGCATCGCCCACGAAGCGATGGTGGCGGGCACCCCTGCCGAAGGGTATGCGGGATGCTGCGAAGCCATCGCCAAACTCGACCTGCGCGAGGAACTTTCGACCATCAGCGCGCAGACTCTGGCGATCGCCGGTGCCGACGACCCGGCCACCCCGCCCGCCCGGCTCGAAGAGATCACCGCCCGCGTTCCCGGTGCCCGTCTGCTGGTTGTCCGGCAGTCGGCGCACCTGGCCAACGCCGAGCAGCCCGACATCATCACACCCGCGCTCATCGAACACCTGACGGCAGAACCGACGGAGGAAAAATGACTCTCAACAAAGTGGTCGGAACGGCCGCCGATGCCGTCGCCGACATCCCGGACGGCGCCAGCCTGGCCGTCGGGGGCTTCGGCCTGGCCGGCATCCCATGGTTTCTCATCGAGGCCCTGCTGGCCCAAGGTGCCGAGGACCTGACGATCGTCAGCAACAACTGCGGCGTCGACGGCGGCGGACTCGGTCTGCTGCTGGAGGCCCGCAAGATCAACCGCGTCATCGCGTCCTACGTCGGCGAGAACAAGGAGTTCGCGCGGCAGTATCTGGCCGGTGAACTGACGGTCGAACTGACCCCGCAGGGCACCCTGGCCGAGCGGATGCGCGCCGGCGGCAGCGGAATCGGGGCCTTCTTCACCCCAACCGGGGTGGGCACACTGGTCGCCGACGGCGGGCTGCCGTGGCGCTACCACCCCGATGGCACCGTGGCCATCGCCTCACCGCCCAAGGAGGTCCGCACCTTCGGCGGACGCGAGATGCTTCTGGAAGAATCGATCGTCACCGACTACGCCTTGGTGCGCGCGGCGGTCGCCGACAAAGCCGGCAACTGCGTATTCCACGCCGCCGCACGCAATTTCAACCCACCCGCGGCCATGTCGGGACGGACCACCATCGTCGAGGCCGAACGCGTCGTCGACGTGGGTGTGCTGCATCCCGACGAGGTGCACCTACCCGGGATCTTCGTGCAGCGCATCGTCGAACTGACACCGCAGCAAGCCGCCCGCAAGGGCATCGAGAAGCGCACCACCCGGCCGCGTCCGGTCACCGCCGAGGAGGCAATCCGATGAGTTGGACCCGTGAGCAGATGGCCGCCCGTGCGGCCGCCGAACTGAGTGACGGTGACTACGTCAACCTCGGGATCGGGCTGCCGACCTTGATTCCCGACTACCTGCCGGAGGGCTCCGACGTCACCCTGCACGCCGAGAACGGCATCCTGGGCGTGGGCCCCTTCCCGTACGACGACGAGGTGGACCCCGACCTGGTCAATGCCGGTAAGCAGACGGTGTCGGTGGTCGCGGGTGCGTCGTACTTCGACTCCGCAACCAGTTTCGCGATGATCCGCGGCGGCCATGTCGACGTGGCGGTGCTGGGCGGCATGCAGGTCGCGGCCAACGGCGATCTGGCCAACTGGATGGTGCCGGGCTCGATGGTCAAGGGCATGGGCGGCGCGATGGACCTGGTCAGCGGTGCCGAACGGGTCATCGTCCTGATGGATCACGTCGCCAAATCCGGTGCGGCCAAACTCGTTTCGGAGTGCGACCTGCCTCTGACGGGTAAGGCCGTGGTCAGCCGGGTGATCACCGACCTGGGCGTGTTCGATGTCGCCGGTACCGGCTTCAGGGTCGTCGAATTGGCGCCCGGCGTTGACTACGACGAGGTGGCGGCCAAGACCGGTGCAACTCTGCTCGACGGCCGGGTGCCCGCAGCTGTCTGATCAGCCGGCGGCGTTGGGCAGCAGTGGCGGGCAGTTCCCCATCGGATCGGCCGCCAATTCGAAGTGCCACAGCTCGTTGGCGTAGATCTGGCAGAGGCCGAATCGGGCACCGTTGGTGATGAGCCACTGGTCGGCGCCCACGCCGCCGACATCGACCGCCTGACCCGTCACGTGCCTGGACGCCTGCGGCGTCTGGACGTACTGCCGGGCCGCCGCGAAGGTGCCGTAGTTCGCCACGGCGTCATCGAGCAGGCGCTGCTGGAACTCCGGGGACCGCCAACCCGATGTGATCGTCATCGTGATGCCGTCGGCGGCCGCCGCGTTGGTCGCGTTCTGCATCGCGCTCAGCAGCGCCGGATCGAGCCGGCCGATGGCGGGGTCGGCCACGTCGAATGCGGTCAGCGCGTAGCCGTCGGGAAGCGATCCGTCGCCGGGGTCGGCGGGTGGATCCATGGCCACGGTGGTGTCGGCCGACGCCAGTGGGCTGCCCAGCAGAGCCGCCGCCATCGCGGTGCAAACGGCCAGCACCGATCGTGTACCCCACGAGCTGATCCGCATGCTGTCACGCCCCTCGAAAGTGTGTAATGCGCCGACTCTCGGCTCCCGACCCCGGGACACCCTACCGTCCGTCGCTGGGACCCTGGCGCGCAGCTAACTCTGTGCGTGAGCGCACACCCAGCTTCGCGTAGACCCTGGTGAGGTGATACTGCACAGTCTTGGGGGAGACGTACAACTCAGCAGCAACCTCCCGATTTGACAGTCCCCGCACCACCAGGGCCGTGACGGCCTCCTCCTGGGCGGTGAGTTCGACGCTGTCGCTTGATCCGCGTGACTGGTGCAGGCCGCCGGCCTTGAGTTCGCGTTCGCAGCGCGCCACGTAGGTGTGCGCGCCGAGCGACACGTAGAGATCGCGGGCCGTGGTGATGACAGCGTCGGCCTCGCGCCGCTTCCCGGCGCGGCGCAGCGTCTGGCCGTAGGCGAAATTGACCCTGGCCTGGTCGTAGCGCAGCGGTAGGCCGTCGAGCAGCGACAGTGACGCCTCGAATTTCGCGCGCGCCGCAGGCAGGTCGCCCTGGGCACCGAGGAGGCGGCCGCGGGCATATCCCAGCCTGGCCATCGCGGAGCGGTGCTTGCGGGCGCGGGCCCGGTCTTCATACGGCAGCAGAAAGGCGTCTGCCTCGGCGAGGCGTCCGTCGATCACCAGGGCGTTGGCCAGCACGTCGGGCCACGGCCAGTAGCCGGGCTCGGCCAGCGACGTGCCCGGCGCCATCTTTGCCACCGGCTCGAGGACACGGCAGACTTTGGCGTAATCAGCCTCGGCTTCGGCGATCTGGGCGCGCGCCAACAGCATTGGGATCCGCATCATCTCGTAGTCCTGTGTGACTGTGTCGGCGGTGCGGACCGCGGCCTGGGCTTCGACCCAATGCCCCCGCAGCGCATGAACCTGCGCCGCCGTCCAGTTCAGCATCGGCGTGACGATGACGATCCCGCTGATCTCGGCCAGCTCGAGCCCGTCCGCCACGGTCTGCAAGGCCTGATCCCAGTCGCCGGTGACGAATTGCACGCGGGCCAGCCAGGCCAAGGCCCACAAGGTGATCCGCCTCGATCCACCCAGTCGCGCGGTGGCGACCGCGGTCTCCAGGCTGGAGCGCGCACCGTCGACGTCGTCGCGGATGAGCTGCACCCAGCCCCGGCCCATCGTGACGCGTTGCCCCTGCGCGCCGTGTCGGACGCGGCCGGCGAGGTCGTCGTATTCGGCCGAAGCACGTTTGGGGTGGCCGGCGGCCAGCAGCCCGAGCCCGCGGATGGCCGCCGACTCGATACCGGCGGGCGAGTCACGGTCGGCGAGGCCCAGGGCGGTGTCGGCCCAGCCGACGAGTTCATCGCCTCGGCAGCGCACCAGGGAATGCAGCACGTAGCGCTGCGCGATGAGCGCGGCTGTATCCGGTTCGCGTTCGACGTTGACGATGTCCCAGGCCCTGGTCAGTCGAACTTCGGCCTCGGCGCAGCGGCCGCGAAGGATCGCCAGATACGCCAGAACTGCGTTGCGCAACGGGGTTTCACGCAGACTCTCGACGGCGGGCACCAGCGCGGCAGCGGCCCCGCAGTCGCCCGCGGCCACCAGTGCGTCGACCGCGCGGGTCAGCCGTTCGTCGCGCAGCAGCGGCTCCGGTGTCAATCGGCTGGCGTCGCGGAACAGGCCGGCGGCCTCCGCCCATTCCCCGGCGGCGCCGCGGGCGTGCGCCAAGGTGTCGACCTCGCGGGCCAGGACTTCGTCGGGCAGCGGCGCCGCGGCGACTCGATGCCGCAGGCTTCTCCCGGGATCCGCGACGATATCGGCTGCGCGCCGGTGACTCTCCGCGGTGAGACCCACGCCCATCACGTCGATGACCGCCGCGCGGGTCAGCTCGTCGTGGAGTCGTGGATCGAATTGGGTTGTCCGGAACAGTAATCCCTCTGCGGTCGCATCATCGATCGCAGTCAGCGGATCGGTGAGGCCGGCGAGCGCGGCGGCCTCGGCCAGTGAAGCGTCGTCGCCGAGTACGGCCAGCGCCTGAACCAGGGCACGGGCGTCCGGACCGCAGCTCTGGAGTCGTTCACGCACCGCGGCGACGACGTGCGACGGCGCAGGCAGGACGGCATCGGGACGAGCCCAGGTGGTCGGCGGAACCTCGGTGAGCAACGCCAGGATGTGGCGGGGATTCCCGCCGGTGTGCCGGGTCAACGCATCGACCATCGCCGGGTGCAAGGTGGCTCCGAGTCGACGCGCGAGCTCGCCGACATCCCGGGCGGGCAGTCCCACCAGCTCGATCCGGTGGTCGGCGATGCCGGGGAGCAGGTCGGTGAGCGACGGGGCCGTCAGCACCACGAGCACCGACAGGTCGCGCTGATGACGCACCATCGTCGAAATCGCCTGCAGTGACTCGATATCAGAGTGTTGCGCATCATCGATGACCAGCACCGGGTCTGCGGCGCTGCGCAGGTGGTCGACCAGATGCGCTGCGGCGGCGACCGGGTCGGCAGGCACATCATCCTGAACCAGTTGAGCCAGCACGCCGCCGGGCAGGTCGGCTTCCCACGGCGTGCCACGCGCCCACCGGGCCGACCGTTCGGTGGCGACATGGCGCACCAGCGCGGTCTTGCCGATGCCAGTGGGGCCGGTGACAGCGACGATGTTCGGTCCGTGCTCGGACGCAGCGACTAGGTCGGCGAGTTCGCTCAGTTCACGATCACGCCCGACACAACGGGTGGGGCCGAGCACCGTCACATGGTACGGCCTTTCACGCAGGTGAGTAGCTGACTACGCATGTCCGGCCCCGGCTGCGGGGGATACATTCCGCCTGGGGGTGGTTCAGGTGTCGTGGGAAATGGCTACGCTCGGTCGATTATCGGGTTGGGCCTGTCGTATCGCGCTCGCCGTCGGCATCGTCTGCTCACTGGCGCCGCCCGTGCTGACCGGTTTTGCGCGACCACAACACGGTACTGCGGTTCGCTCGTTGGGCCTCGACTGTGAGCTACCGCCGGGCGCGAATGTGGCCGCACCGGCGCCGTCGATCTATCCGTGCCCGACCGGCACGACGACCCTCACCACAAGCACAACAACACCGACCACCACAACGGCTACAACCACAACGGCTACAACCACGACGGCAACAACCACAACGGCTACAACTACAACGGCTACAACCACGACGACGCCCACAACAGCCACCACGGCAACGCCAGTATCGACGAAATCGCCGACGACAGAGACTGCAACCGTGCCACCGCCACCGCCACCGCCCACGACCTCGCCGCCCACAACCACTACGACCACGGCCGCTGTTGAGTCGATCCCGCCCCCGCCCCGGCCGCCGGCAAGATGGGTGCCCGTGTTGCTTGTCATCGCGGCCGCGACGCTGACCGCGACAGCGTTTCTGCACCGTCGTTACCGACGGGCGAGATGGGTCAAGGTCCACGTCTCAGTGTCGGCGCGATCGACTCACGGGACCGCCTCACCCACCTTCTCCGGACATCGGCCCGACCTTGACCACGTGATTGTGGTTGTGCCGACAAGAGTCCGTCGTGCCATCAGAGTCGAGGAGAATCCGTCATGATCGCCACCGATGCGTCCGCCAGGCCCATGGCGCCGATCGCAGATTGGGTGCTGCCCAGCCGGGATGACACCCGAATCCGCCTGACAAGGGTCTTGAATGAGGCGGCGTCCAATGAAACCCGGCGCACCCGGCCGCTACGAACACTCGGCACCGTGGCCCGACGGGTTGTCGCCGACGAGGTCGAAGCGAAGTTACGAGCTGTGCTCGGCGATTCCCTCATGGACGTAGTGGTCGGCGGATGGCACGCGTATCGCCCGGTCTCCCGATCGGTTCAGGACTCCCGTCACCGGCCTGGAATCGAATTCGTTGTGCCGCTGAGCAACCACACCGTTGCGGTCGATCAGCTCCACGATGTAGATGTCGAGGTGGACGGTGTGCCGGCGCTGACGCTGAGCGTCGAACTCATTGTCGATGTGCAGCTTTACGACGCCGTGGCGGTCGTCAGGGACGGGCGCATCACTGCCATCCGATCTGGGCAGGCCGCGGCGAGTGCCACGGTGACGGTCGACGGTGTTCAGATCGGTCAGCGGTCACTGACGTTTCCACTCCGGATGGAACTGGACTTCGGTAGACGGGTGGACTGGAACGGTCGGCTGGCCGGCGTCAGTCGCTGAGATCCCCGTCGACGTACACCCAGGCTCCTTTGACCCGGCTGAAACGGCTGCGTTCGTGCAGGATGTGACGCTTACCGCCGCGCTCGTACTGCGCGCGGAACTCGACCACCCCGTCGGCATCGGTTTCGCCGCCGGCGTCGGTGTCGACGATCTGCAGTCGACGCCAACGGATGTCGTCATCGAGGTCCAGCGTCTTCGGCCGGGTGCGGGGATGCCACGAGGCCATCAGATACCGCTGATCACCGAGTGCAAAAGCAGAGAACCGCGAGCGCATCAGGGCGAGCGCGGTTCCAGCCGCACGGGTGCCGCGGTGCAACGGTCCGCAGCACGCGTCGTAGGCATCGCCGGATCCGCACGGACACCGGTCGGCACTCACGAACCCATTCTTGCCGTAGTCGCTCCGCCAGTGTGCAACCACGCACACGTACGGCGCCGGGAAGTGTCCTGGTGCACGCTCGGAGCGAGCCGTTCAGCCCAGCGAGTCGACGATGGCACCGAGGGACGAGGTGCGGGAGGAGCGAGCCGTTCAGCCCTGGTCACCGCCTGCCACCGGCAGCACCGTGCCGGTGATGTAGGACGCCTCGTCGGAGGCCAGGAAGCAGATCGCGGCGGCCTGTTCATCGAGCGTGCCGTAACGCTTGAGCAGCGACGAACCGATGGTCTGGTCGATGTGGGCCTGGAACCAGTCACGCTCGGTGTCGGTGACCGGTGCCGGGGTGCCCCGTGATATCCGCCGCGGCGGGGCCTCGGTGCCGCCGGGGGCGGTGGCGACCACGCGGATCCCGGCTTCGGCGTACTCGAGGGCCAGCGACGCCGTGATGGCGTTGATACCTCCCTTGGCCGCCGAGTACGGGATGCGGTGGATGCCGCGGGTGGCCGCCGACGACACGTTGACGATCACACCCTGGGCGCGGTCCACCATGGGCGGAAGCACAGCCCGGCAGGTGTACAGCGTGGTCATCAGCGAACGGTCGATCTCGGCGCCGATCTGCGCGGCGGTGAACTGGGTGAAGGGCTTGAAATTGATGGCACCGCCGACATTGTTGATCAGCACGTCGATCCTGCCGTACTCCGAGAGTGCCTGCGCGACAACTGATTCAGCGCCCTCGTAGTGTTCGAGGTCGGCGGTGACGGCCAGCGCCGAAGCGCCCGCGGTTGCGAGTTCGTCGGCGAGCTCCTTGACCAGTTCGGACCGGTCGGCGAGTACCACGGTGCCGCCCTCGGCGCTGATCCGCCGAGCGGTCTGCTCGCCGATGCCTTGCGCGGCACCGGTGATCACGACAACCTTGCCGTCGAAGCGGCCCGGCGTGATGAACCGCGGCCGGCGGGCGGCCCGGGCTTTCTCGGAGTCGGCCATCGCGCGGCGCATCGTCTGTTTGGCGCGGCCGGCGTGCGCCACGATGAGGGCGCGCGCCCTGTCACGGTCGCCGGTCTCGAAGGCCGCGACGATATCGACGTGGTCGCGCGCGCACAGCGGATGGCACCAGGTGGCATTGCGCAATACCTCGCCCATCCGGCCCTTGACGCCGAGAGCCTGATAGGCCTGCAGCAGATGCTCGTTGCCGGTGAGGGTGAACAGGTAATCGTGGAATGCGGCGTTCGTCTCGGTGTACTGGGCGGCGTCGGTGAAGCGGTCGCCGTCGACGTAGGGCAGCGTGGACTCGGCGAGCAGCCGGTAGCCGGCGATCTGCCGGCTCGTCAGGCGGCCCAACGTGAGTTCCAGCGCGCCCAGTTCCAGGGCCTGCCTGGCTTCGAAGAGGGCGTCCGACTCATGAACCTCGGGGTGTTCCTCACCGATCTGGTAGCCGTCGGCCGACACCTCGGGGGCAGCGGACACGACCGGGTCAGGGGCGGCAGCGAACAGGGACTGGCCGGCAAGCGAGCGTGCCGCCGAGGGCAGCAGCGCGCCGTCGTCGGCATCGAGCGGGGCCGGCGTGCCGTCACCGATCGGCGCCATCAGTTGACCGCCGACGCATCGCGCGGTGTCGCCGTCGCTGACGGCGGTCCGGGGCGCGGGCCACGGCGCGATCGCCGCGGTGTCGCCCGCCGACAGCATCACCTGTCCGGTGACTGCGCGGGCGTCGGTGGCCGGCAGCAGCTCTTCGTGCCCGGCGGCGTCGGCTGTGACGGGTCGCGGTGTGGGTTCGCTGCCACCGTGTGCCAGGGCGAACTTCTCGTAGTAGAACCCGGTCGGTTCGATGCCGGCGGCGCCGACATGGGCGCGCACCGACTCGACCATGGCCGGTGGCCCACACAGGTAGACCGCCACGTCGCCGTCATAGAGGTGCGTCGGGTCGATCAGCGTCATCACGCGCCCCTGGTTTGGGGACGTGGTCGCCGGGTCAGAGACGCAGTAGTCCCACGTGAAACCCGATGTGGTCGAGGCGATCTCGTCGAGGACATCGAGCTCCACGACATCGTCGTCGGTCTTGACGCCGTAGATCAGGTGCACTTTTCGCGGTGTGCGGTCGGCGGACATCTTGCGCAGCATCGCCAGCATAGGCGCCAGGCCGGTGCCGCCGGCCAGCATCAGAATGGGTCGGTCGGCTTCTCGCAGAAAGAATGACCCGTTCGGGCCGGTGAACGTGATGGTGTCGCCCACGGCGGCGCGGTGTTCGAGGTAGTCCGACATGGCGCCGCCGGGGGTCAGCTTCACCAGGAAGCTCAGCAGCTGCTCGTCGGGTGCGTTGGCGAACGAGTAGGACCGTGTGACGTCGGAGCCCGGCACGGTGATGTTGACGTACTGGCCTGGCAGGAAGGTCAATTCGTGACGGTTGGGGATCTCCACGGCGAACCGCACCGTGGTCGCGGACAGCCGGGTGAGTTCGACCATGGTGCCGGTGTAGGTGGCAGCCTTGGTCTTGGCGATCTCCGACGTGCTCGCGATCTGCAGCACCAGATCCGACTTCGGTTTCATGCTGCACGGCAGCACGTAGCCCGCCGTGGCCTCGTCGTCGGACAGGGCGTCACTGATGTAGGCGCCGCCGTCGTAGCTGCCGGACTCGCAGCGTGCCTTGCAGGTACCGCAGGCGCCGTCACGGCAGTCCAAGGGGATGTTGATCCGTTGCCGATAGGAAGCGTCGGCGACGGTCTGATTGTCCCGGCAGGTGATGAACCTGGTGACACCGTCCTCGAAAGACAGTGCGATCTGGAAGTTCTCGGGCTCCTGTGTGACGGTCATGAGGTACCCCTAGAAGTGGTAGACATCCACCACGTGGTGGATGTAGTCGTTTCTCAGAACCACGGTCTTGCGCCGGATCAGCGGCTGCTCGCCGGAGAAATCGATGCTGTAGAACGAGGTGCCGTAGTAGGGGTCGACGGTCTTGTACCGGAAATACATGGTGTGCCAGTTGAATCGCACGTCGACAATGTCCCCACGCCGCTCGATCACCTCGACGTTGCTGATGTTGTGGCTGGTCCGGGGTTCGGGCAGCGATGTCGCCGACGACCTCTCGGTCCGGATGCGGAACACCCGATCCTCCAGGCCGCCCTTGTTGGGGTAGTAGATCAGCGAGATGTCGCGTTGCGGGTCCTCGACCAGCCGGTCGTCGTCGGTCCACGACGGCATCCAGTAGACGACGTCATCGGCGTAACACTGCAGCCACTTCTCGAACTCGCGGTCGTCGAGGTAGCGCGCTTCTCGGTAGAGGAACTGCTCGATGGCGTTCTGGGTGATCAGCTTCGGTGCGGCAGTGGTGGCGGTCATGTCAGTTCTCCGTTTCCCGGTCGAGTGCGTCGCGCATGGTGTCTAGCCAGTAGCCGTGCTGGACGGGGTACAGGCCTTCGTCCTCGTTCTTCACGCCGGCCGACACGACGCCGGACATGCCCAGCGATTCGGCCAGTGGGTCGGGGCCCGAAAGCCAGTGCTGCGCACCGCGGCTCATGTCATTCCACGGTGCTGCCGTGGCGCGGAAGGTCAGCTGGCAGGACCGGAATTCCTCCAAGTCGTCGGGGGTGGCCATCCCGGAGGCGTTGAAGAAGTCCTCGTACTGGCGGATGCGCAGGGCACGGGCCTCGTTGCTCTCACCCTTGGGGGCGATGCAGTAGATGGTGACCTCGGTCTTGTCCGGTGCGATCGGCCGGAAGTGGCGGATCTGCGTCGAGAACTGGTCCATCACATAGACGTTGGGGTACAGGCACAGGTTGCGCGAGCCCTTGACCATGAATTCGCCTTTGGCCTCACCGAACTGGGCCTTGAGGTCGTCGAGTTTGTCCCACAGCGGTCGGTCTTGCGGGTTGGCCGCCCACGTCCACAGGCACAGGTGGCCGTGCGGGAACGACCAGTAGCCACCGCCGGATTTACCCCACCCGCCCGCGTCGAGGGCCTTGGTGTCGTTGGCCGATTCCCCGGTGCTGCGCCGTGAGGTGGTGGCCGCGTAGTTCCAGTGCGTGGCGGTGACGTGATAGCCGTCGGCACCATTCTCGGCTTGCACCTTCCAATTTCCGTCATAGGTGTAGGTCGATGACCCGCGCAGCACTTCCAGGCCGTCGGGGGACTGGTCGACGAGCATGTCGATGACCGTCGTGGTGTCGCCAAGGTGCTCGTTCAGCGGCAACACGTCGGGGTTGAGGCTGCCGAACAGGAACCCGCGGTAGCTGTCGAACTTGGCGACGGCCGTCATGTTGTGCGATCCGCCGGAGTTGAACGTGTCGGGGTAGCCCGCGCCCTCGGGATCCTTGACCTTGAGCAGGGTGCCGTCGTTGCGGAACGTCCAGCCGTGGAAGGGACACGTCAAGGTGGTGCGGTTGTCGGTCTTGCGCCGGCAGATCATCGCACCGCGGTGCGCGCAGGCGTTGATCAGACAGTGCAGCTGACCGTCCTTGTCCCGGGTGATCACCACGGGCTGCCTGCCGATGTTGGTGGTGAAGTAGTCGCCGGGGTTCGGCAGCTGACTCTCGTGGGCCAGGTAGATCCAGTTGCCCTCGAAGATGTGTTTCATCTCCAGTTCGAAGATCTCGTCGTCGGTGAAGATGCGGCGGTTGGCGCGGAACACGCCGGCCTCCGGGTCGTCGATCACCGCGTCGGCCAGCACGGCGGCCACATGGCCGGTGTTCGAAACGGGTGCGCTCGCGCTCATGGGATGCCTCCAGGTCAGACGGGCTGTGGTGTCTTACCTGCACTCTGGCAATCGGTGGCACCCGTCACACTAGGAACATTGCTAGTCCTGGCCTGGGTGTTGATTGATCGATGAAATCGATTAATCGGTCGTAAACAAGTCCTTGTCCTTTATGGATTGCGGCCTTACCGTCGATGTGTCAGTCATCACAGAGGTTGCGCAGGGAGAGGAGCCCGACATGGAGTTGCGTCATCTGCGCTACTTCGCGGCGGTGGCCGACACCTGCCACTTCGGCCAGGCTGCCGAACAACTGCACGTTGCGCAACCGGCGCTGTCGTACGCGATCCGTCAACTCGAAGCCGAGCTTGACGCCACTCTGTTCAACCGGACCACCCGGCAGGTGTCCCTGACACCGGCGGGAGAGTTCCTGCGCGCCGAGGCGACGCGCATTTTGGCCGGCGTCGACGACGCCGAACGCGGCGTACGCCGCATCGCCGCGGGTCGCAGCGGGGTTGTCCGGCTGGGCCTGACGGGCACCGCCGCGTTCTCCCACCTGCCGCGCATCGCGCGGATGGTCCGCCGCGAACTGCCTGCCGTCGCGCTCGAGATCCAAGCCGACATGCTGACCCCCGCGCAATGCGACGACTTGCGCTCCGGCGCGCTCGACGTCGGTGTGCTGCGGCCGCCGGCCGTCGGTGAGGGCATCGAAATGGTGACCATCGACGTCGAGTCGTTGGTGCTGGCCGTGTCCGTCGATCACCGACTGGCTGCCGAACCCGTTGTCGCCCTGTCCGATCTGCGCAGCGAACCGTTCGTGGCCTACTCGAACCGGGATTCGGCAGTCAATGACGCCGTCTTGCGCAGTTGTCGTCGCGCCGGATTCGTACCCCACCGTGAGCACTCCGCGCCGGGCACCGCCGTCTTGTTGGCGCTGGTGGCCGCCGACCTGGGGGTGGCCGTGGTACCCGAATCGGTACGCGCCCTTCCGCTTTCGGGGGTGGTCATCCGGGACCTGGGGGACGCGGGGACCATCGATCTGGCACTTGCCTGGCGTCGCGGGGCCAACAGCCCCTTGGTCGACGCCGTCGTCAATGTCGTCGCGCCGGCGCTGCGGCGCGTGGACGCCGAGGATTCTCAGTAAAGGACATCCGGTGAAAATCACTGAAGTGGAAGCGATTCCCTACACCATTCCCTACACCAAGCCGTTGCGATTCGCCTCGGGCGAGGTCCACGCCGCCGCGCACGTGCTGGTGCGCGTGCACACCGACGACGGTGTGATCGGTGTCGCGGAGGCTCCGCCCCGGCCGTTCACCTACGGTGAGACGCAGGCCGGCATCATCGCCGTGATCGACGGGATCTTCGCCGAGCAGATCGTCGGCCTCACCCTCACCGAGCGCGAGCTGGTCAACGCGAGACTGGCGCGCACCGTGGCCAACCCCACCGCCAAGGCCGCCATCGACATGGCCATCTGGGATGCGTTGGGCCGCACGGTCGGCCTTCCGGTCAGCGACCTGCTGGGTGGTTACACCGACCGGATGCGGGTCAGCCACATGCTCGGTTTCGATGATCCGGCAGTCATGGTGGCCGAGGCCGAGAAAATGCTTGATCTGTATGGCATCTCGACGTTCAAGGTGAAGGTCGGTCGCCGGCCGGTGAAACTGGACACCGCCGTCGTCCGGGCGCTGCGAGAGCGGTTCGGCGACACCGTCGAGTTGTACGTCGACGGCAACCGGGGATGGACGGCCGCCGAATCGCTTCGCGCCATGAAGGAGATGGCCGATCTCGACCTGCGTTTCGCCGAGGAACTGTGCCCGGCCGACGACGTGCTGGGCCGGCGATGGCTGGTCGAGCACCTTGATGTGCCGTTCATAGCCGACGAATCGGTTCCGACGCCGGCCGACGTCACCCGCGAGATCCTCGCCGGGTCGGCCACCGCGGTCAGCATCAAGACGGCCCGCACCGGGTTCACCGGGTCGCAGCGGGTGCACCACCTCGCTGAGTCGCTTGGTGTCGACGTGGTGCTGGGCAATCAGATCGACGGGCAACTCGGCACAGCGTGTGCGGTGAGCTTCGGCGCCGCGCATCCGCTGACGGCCCGCAACGCGGGGGAGCTGTCCAACTTCCTCGACATGTCCGACGACCTGCTGGCCGAACCGTTGCGGATCCGCGACGGCGAACTGCTCGTGCCCCCGGGCGTCGGCCTGGGCGTCGACATCGACCCCGAGAAGCTTTCGCGTTACCGCACCGACCACTGAGTACAGCCCCTCAAGGAATCAGGAGAACAAGATGACCACAGTCGAACAGGCAAGTGCCGCCGCATCGGGTGCTTCGGCGACCGAGCGGTTCCACGCCGACAAATCGCCCTATGCGGCCGTCAGGGACACCGCCCCCGAGCGCGTCAACGAACTGGCCCGCGAAGTGCTGGGCGCGGTCCACGACACGATCCGCAAGCACCGCGTGACCTACGACGAGTACAACGCGCTCAAGGCGTGGCTGATCCAGGTCGGCCAGGACGGTGAGTGGCCGCTGTTCCTCGACGTCTGGGTCGAGCACGTCGTCGAAGACGTCGCCACGTCGCACCGCAGCGGCAACAAGGGCAGCATCGAAGGCCCGTATTACGTGCCGGATTCTCCGGAGAACGGCGCGGTGGGCACCATCGCGATGCGCGACGGCGAGGAAGGCACGCCGCTGGTGTGGCAGGGTCAGATCACCTCGACCGACGGAAAGCCGTTGGCGGGCAAGGTCGAACTGTGGCACGCCGACTCCGACGGGTTCTACTCGCAGTTCGCCCCCGGGATCCCGGAGTGGAACCTGCGCGGCTCGTTCACCACCGGACCGGACGGTCGGTTCACCATCACCACCATCCGGCCTGCGCCCTACCAGATCCCCACCGACGGGTCCTGCGGCAAGCTGATCGCGGCCGCAGGCTGGCATGCATGGCGGCCGGCGCACCTGCACGTCAAGGTGTCGGCACCGGGTCACGAACTGCTCACCGCGCAGCTGTATTTCCCGGGTGACCCGCACAACGGCGACGACATCGCCAGCGCGGTCAAGCCAGAACTCATGCTGGAGCCGGTCGAGCAGTCCGACGGCACTCAGACCATCACCTACGACTTCACCCTCGACCCGGAAAAGGCCTGACGCCGCATGCTCTTCCACGTCCGGATGGATGTCAACGTCCCCCACGATCTCGACGCGCGTGAGTTCGCCGAGACCGTGGCCAAGGAGAAGGCGTACTCCCAGGAACTCCAGCGGGCCGGCAAATGGCCGCACATCTGGCGCATCGCCGGGGAGTACGCCAACTTCTCGATCATCGATGTGGACTCCAATGACGAACTGCATCAATTACTTTCACAGCTACCGCTGTTCAAGTACATGGATGTGCACGTGACGCCGTTGGCCACCCATCCCTCAGATGTCAAGGCGGAGTTGGGCTAGCGAGTCGACGACACCCGGAGGGGCGAGCGGTGAGGAGCGAGACCGTGGTGGTCTAGATCCGCTCGGTGAGCGGTAGACCGGCATCGAGGAAGTCCAGCGCCCGGTAGATCGCCTTTGGATCCATCGGAATGCCGTGCAGGGTGTTCATCAGTACGCCGGTGATGGCGCCCGCGGTGGTGCGCACGTCGACATCGTCGGCGGGCCGGTCGAGTCGCATACCGATGGCCTCGGCGATCAGTTCGATGGTGTGGATGTACTCGCTGTACAGCGCGCCCTGCGCCTCGGGCAGGGTGTACAACAGCTGCTGCCGGGACCGTTCGGGCTCCCATTCGTCGCCGGCCATCGCGCTGAACGCCTGAGTGAGGGCGTATCGGTACGCAGCCACCGGGGTCAGGTCGGTCGGGGCCGCGACGAAGGCCGCGATGATGGGATCCATCAACTGATCAGGGATCAGCAGCGATGCCTTACTGTCGAAATAGCGCGAGAACGTCCGCGGCGAGACGTCGGCGGCTTCGGCGATCATCACGATCGTGGTGTTGGCATAGCCGTGCTTCTCGAACAACTGCAGCGCCTGACTACGGATCACTTCGCGCGTTCGGAGCTTCTTGCGCTCGCGCAGGCTGGGCAGATCGTCGGCGGCCATCCGGGGATTCTCGCATTGTGTGCGAACGCATTTGCAGCGTTCGTTCGAGTCATGTCATATCACCTGATCGAAAGACGCAGTACAGCAACGGTTGACGTTGCGTCTGAAGGCCGATTTGCGGAATTCTCTTCGTTTTACGGATAATCCCGCAAGACCTGCTGGGCAACCTTGAATGCATTGTTGGCGTCGGGCACCCCGCAGTAGATGGCGCTCTGCAGCAGCACCTCTTTGATCTCGTCGGTGGTCAGGCCGTTGCGGAGGGCCGCGCGCACGTGCATCGCGAGCTCGTCGTGATGACCGCGCGCGATCAGTGCCGTCAGGGTGATCATGGAGCGGGCGCGACGGTCCAGGCCGGGCCGCGTCCAGATACTGCCCCACGCGTAGCGGGTGATGAGCTCCTGGAAATCCTCGGTGAACTCGGTGGTGTTGGTCACGGCCCGGTCCACGTGTTCGTCGCCGAGTACCTCGCGGCGTACGGCCATGCCGGCGTGGTAGGGGTCCTGGTAAGGGTCGGTCACGATGTCTCCTCGAGATGCGATGCGGCGCGGGCGAGCACGGAGTCGATGATCCGGCTCGTAGCACCCAGATAGGTTGGCGCCGGTGGCTTCTGCGTCAACTCGGCCATCGCCTTCTGCTCGGCGAGCAGACCGTTGACAGCGGCCAGATTGGCGGCGGCGCGTTCGGCGTCGAACCGCAGGCCAGACAGCAGATCGACGGCGTGGGCCGCGGCACTGACGGTCTGTCGGACCAACGTGCGCATCGTGGCCCATTCAGCATGCCATCCACCATCGGCGCGTTCGTCGACGCTGGCCGCCGATGCGGTGTGCAGGGTGGCGGCCAGGCTGGGCGCCGTCAGCGCGGTGCGTCGCAGCAGCACCGTGAGCACCGGATTGTTCTTGTGCGGCATGGTGGAGGAACCGCCCGCGGCGCCCTCGGCGAACTCACCGACCTCGAACCGTGTACCGGTGGCAACGTCGCCGGCCACATGCCCCCATGCGTCGCAGCAGTCCACCAGGGCGTCCGCGGTACGGGTCAGCACGCCCCGGGTGGTGTGCCACGGCGGCGCCGCGGCCAACCCCAGCGCGCGAGCCAGACTGTCCGCCAGCGCGACTGCGCCCTCTGCCGAACCGGTCAGTTCGGTGGCCGCCGCGAGCGTGCCGACCGCGCCTCCGCACTGAACGGGCAGGGGCGGCAGCGCTTTCAGAGTGTCGGCGGCGTCGAGCACCGCAGTCAGCCAGTGTGCGAACTTCAGGCCCGCGGTGCTGGGCAGTGCGGGCTGGGTCAGGGTGCGGGCCAGCATCGGGGCGTCGCGGTGGGTCCGGGTCAGGCCGGCCAGGGTGCGGATCTGCGCGCCGAGATCGCTGCAAATGGCTTCGAGGGCGTCGCGCAGGCACAGCACGAGGGCGGTGTCCACCACATCCTGACTGGTCAGTCCGCGGTGCAGCCAACGCGCGGCCACGGGGTCGGCGCGCTCGCGTAGCACCGCCACCAGCGCCGTGACGGGACTGCCGTCGCGTTCGGCGGCGACGGCCACCGCGTCGCTGTCGGCGGCGGAGATCAGCCCGGCCAGATCGGTTCTGGCCTGTTCAGGTGCCACACCGGCGTCGAGAAGGCAGTTCAGCCAGGCGTTTTCGACGCGCACGAGGGCGTCCAGGAATGCCGCGTCGCTCATCAGCTGCCCGGCGCGGTGGTCACCGGGCCAGAAGAGGTCAGCCATATCGGAGGAACACCGTTTCGCGCTCTCCTTGCAGGCGGATGTCGAAGACCAGGCCGTGCTCATCGCGGTCGGCGATCAGTGTGTGGCGTCGGTCGTCGGGCAATGTCGCCAAAAACGGGTCAGTTGACAGGTTTTCGCTCGGTACATAGGCGCGGGTGAACAATCGGTTGAGCAGCCCCCGGCCGAAGATGGTCAGCGCGAAGAACGGTGCGCCGCCGGCATCGTCGGCGCCCGGTTCGACGGTGGTGAAGCTGTAGTGCCCCTCGTCGTCGGTCGCGGTGCGGCCCCAGCCGGTGAAGGTCCAGCCGTCGCGGTGCAGCGACCCCGTGCGCTGGGCGACCCGGCCGTCGGCGTCGGCCTGCCAGATCTCCAACATGGCGTCCGGTACCGGCTTGCCGTCGCCGTCGGTGATGACGCCGTGAAAGCGGATGGCCCCCGGGCTTCTCGGCGGGACGAGCTCGTTGCCGTGCTCGAACGGCAGCGCGTACCCGTAGAACGGTCCGATCGTCTGGCCGGGCGTGGCCGTCAGCAGTGTGGTCATCGGTGCTCCTCCTCGGCGTCCTCGAAGGGCATCCGGGCGCTACCGGTGAGCACGATGTCCCAGCGGTATCCGGTGGCCCACTCGTGAGTGGTGACGTCATGGTCGTAGGCCGCGACCAGGCGGTCACGTGCCTTCTGGTCGGTGATGGATTGGTAGATCGGGTCGAGGGCGAACAGCGGATCGCCGGGGAAGTACATCTGGGTGATCATCCGCTGCGTGAAATCCGTTCCGAACAACGAGAAATGGATGTGTGCGGGTCTCCAGGCGTTGTGGTGGTTCTTCCACGGATACGGTCCCGGTTTGATGGTGGTGAACCGGTAGCGTCCGTCATCGTCGGTGAGGCAGCGCCCGACGCCGGTGAAGTTGGGGTCCAGCGCCGACGGATGCTGGTCGCGTTTGTGGATGTAGCGACCGCCGGCATTGGCCTGCCAGATCTCGACCAGCTGACGTCGTACTGGCCGGCCGTCCCCGTCGAGCACCCGACCCGTGACGACCATGCGTTCGCCGATCGGTTCGCCGTTGTGCTGGATCGTCAGGTCGGCCTCGAGTGGGTGGACGTCGCGCTGGCCGAAACACGGGGCCCACAGCTCGATGCTCTCCGGATCGGCGTGGTGCAGGTCCTTGGTGGGGTGACGCAGCAGGCTGCTTCGGTAGGGCGCGTAATCCAGTCGCGGCTGGGTCTCCTCGACGCCCGACCGGGTGTAGGCCGACTCGATGGCCGCGATCTCCGCGCTGATCTCAGCCTGGCTGGCCGAAGCGCTGTCGGGATTGGTGTTGACGATTGCTGTCATGCGGATCACAGTATGCCGCCGGCTGTGAGTCAGAGAAGACTAGACTTTCACTGAGCGGAAGGATTGTCGATTTGGCCGGTAACACGTCGGTGCCAGGAACCACAGTCACCTCACGGTTGCTGGCGGTGATCGGGGCATTCGATGACAAGCATCGCAGCCTGGCGTTGACACAGCTCGCCGCACGGGCCGGTATCCCCGTGCCGACCGCGCACCGGATCGTCGCCGAACTCGTAGCCGGCGGAGCGTTGGCACGTCGCGACGACGGCCGCTACGTGGTCGGCAGATTGCTGTGGGAAGCGGGGTTGGTGGCACCGATCGAAGGCAGCTTGAACCAGGTCGCCGAGCCATTTCTCAACGACGTCTACGCCGCCACCCTGGCCACCGTCCACCTGGCGGTTCGCGACGGCAACCAGGTCCTGTACCTGCAACGGCTCGCCGGGCGCACATCGGTGCCGATCGTCAGCACGGTGGGGAGCCGGCTGCCCCTGCACTGTACGGGCGTCGGTAAGGTGCTGCTGGCGTACGCCCCGGCGGATGTGCAGGCTCGTGCGTTTGCCAGCCTGGTCCGGGTCACGCCGCACACCATCACCTCACCGGCCGTGCTGCGCGCACAGATCGATCGCATTCGCCGCGACGGCATCGCGACCACCGCCGAGGAGATGTCGCTCGGAGCGTGTTCGCTGGCGGTTCCCGTGATCAAGGGCTCCGACGACAACGTGGCGGCCGCGATCGGGGTGGTGGTGCCCACCCTCAAACGCGACCGCCAACGGTTGCTCGGTGCGCTACAGGTGGCCGCCCGCGGGATCGGGCGGCTGCTGTAGCCGGCTGTCAGTGGTGCACAAGCTCTTTGGCAGAGCCGGACGCCTTGTGTCCGAGCAGTGCCGTCGGGACGTCCTTGGTTTCGCGGGCCGTTGCGGCCGCGCCGGCGGAGATCAGGCAGACCACCGCGGTGAAGATGCTGATGATCACCCAGCCACCCTCGCGGACGCCGCCGAGCGCCGTCACGATCGTCGGCGCGAACCCGGCCAGCAGGAAGCCGAGCTGGGTGCCGATCGCCATGCCGGAGAACCGGACCCGGGTGCTGAACATCTCGCCGTAGAACGCCGGCCAGACGGCGTTGGCCGCGGCATAACCGAACGAGAACGTGGCGACGGCGAGCACGAAGGTCAGCACATGGTTGGCACTGCTCATCGACAGCATGTAGAAGGGCATCATCACGGCCGAGGACAGGGCGCCGTAGATGAACACCGGCTTGCGGCCGATCCGGTCGGCCAGCATGCCGAACAGCGGTTGGGTTCCCAGCGCAAACACATTGGCCACCACCACAAGCCACAGGGTCAGGTCGGCGTCCAGGCCGACCTTCTTGCCGTATGCGATCGCCAGGTTGGCGAAGACCGTCGACACCGCGGCGATGAAGGCGCAGAGGATCACCCGCAGCACGTCGCGCCAGTGGTCGCGCATCAGCGGCACCAGTGGTACGCGGGCGATCTGGCCGCTTGCCTTGGCTTCGGTGAACTGCGGGGTCTCGTGCAGCTGGCGGCGGATGAAGTAAGCGACGACAACCACCACGGCGGACAACCAGAACGGCACGCGCCATCCCCAGCTGTATTTGGCTTCATCGGGCAGGGATATGAACGGGATGAGCACCAGCGAGGCGAGGATGAGACCGCCCTGGGTTCCGGTCAGCGTCCATGACGTGAAGAACGCGCGGCGGTTGTCGGGGGAGTGCTCGAGTGTCAGGGAACTCGCACCGGCCTGCTCACCGGCCGCCGACAACCCCTGCATCAGCCTGCACACCACCAGTAGCGCAGGAGCGGCCCAGCCGATGGTTTCGAAGGTCGGCAGGCAGCCGATCAGGAATGTCGACAGACCCATCAGCACCAGCGTGAACATCAGCACCCGCTGCCGGCCGATCCGGTCGCCGAAGTGGCCGAGGATGAATGCCCCGACCGGCCTTGCGACATAAGCGAATCCGAATGTCGCGAAGCTCATCACCAGCGCGGCCTCGTCATCGGAGGGGAAGAACACGTGCGGGAAGATCAGCGCGGCGGCCGAGCCGAAGAGGAAGAAGTCGTAGTACTCCACGGCGCTGCCCATGAAGCTGGCGAGCGCGGCGCGGCGCGGCGTCCGGGCTCGCGCGCCGGCCGCCTCGTCTGGTGTCGTCGTTGTCATCGGAACTCCTTGTCGTGAATTGTGCTGGGTGGTCGATTGGTCGGGGTGGTTTCAGGCCTGATCGGCCATCTGGCGGAAGTGACGGGACATGCGTGCGGTGTCCGGGGTGATTCCGGTGATGAGCTGGAACGCGCCGGTGGCTTGATGGACGGCCATGTGTCCGCCGTCGAGCGTGCGGCACCCCGCGGCCCTGGCGGCCTGCAGTAGTGCGGTGTCGAGCGGCCGGTACACGATGTCGGCGACCCAGAGGTGGCGGTGTAGCAGCGAAGGGTCGAAGGCGATACCGGGGTGTTCGGCCATCCCGGTGGGGGTGGCGTGGACGACGCCGTCGCTGCCCGGCAGCAGAATCGAGAGCTTGTCGAATGACGAAGCGTCGACGCGGACTGTCGGGTATCTGCCGGCCAGTTCACGGGTCAAGGCGGTCGCCCGGTCAGTGTCGAGATCGACCACCGTCAGGTGTTCGGTGCCCAGTCGAACCAGGGCGTCACCGACGGCCGCGCCCGCGCCGCCGGCGCCGATCAACACCACGTTGCCGGTCGCTGCTCCGGGCAGGCCCTCGGTGAAACCCTCGGCGAAACCCGTGACGTCGGTGTTGTAGCCGACGGCACGCTCACCGTCGGGTCCGGCAGTGAAGACCACGGTGTTGACCGCTCCCAGCGCCGCCGCGACGGGGTCGATCTCGTCGAGGTGCGCGCCGACCAGTTGCTTGCAGGGATGGGTGACGTTCAGCGCGTCGAAGCCCAGTGCCCTCGCCCAGGTCAGCACCTCGCCGATGCGGGTGGGCGTCACACCGATCTGGTTCAGGTCGATCGCGCGGTAGAGATAGTCGAGCCCCTGGGCGCGCCCCTCGGCCATGTGCAGTGCCGGTGTCAGTGACGGGCCGACCCCTGTTCCTACGAGGCCGACCAGGTACGGCTTGCTGCGGTCGGGGCCTGTGCCGGAGTTCTGTGCCATCCGTTCACCCGCTCTCTCTTAATGTACGAACCGGTACGTTCGTAAAAGTAGAGCATTGTGGTGCGCGCTCCGTCAAGAGGTGAATGTGAGCGGGGTCTCGCCGCACCCCTCTGCCGCGAGCGCGCACTGAGGTACGCCCCTATTCCCGCGGGCGTGCAGTGTTGTGCAAAATTTGCGGCGGCAAATACGAGGGTGCACGCTCGCTGGGGGAGGAGGCTCAGCCCCCGCGATCAGGTGCGGGGCTGAGTGCCGTCCGCGTGGCTCGTAAGCCACCCCACTCTTTTTCCCGCGATCAGGTGCGGGGCTGGGTGCCGTCCGCGTGGCTGGTCAGCCACCC